>JAHDFQ010000020.1:0-1674 GCA_020628085.1 Saprospiraceae bacterium | reverse complement strand
AATAAATGTACGGAAATGATTGAATGTTCTTAGTTTTTCGTTAAAACTTTCTACTTTCGTTTAACCATATTATGAAAAAATCAACCAACTCCTTTCAACCAACATTGATCCTACTAGCAATTCTCATTGCTTGCGGCGGTTACTTGTATTTTCAAACAGATGCCAATGTTTTTTGGTCGGGTTATATTGCTATGATGGTATTTTATGGAGCGGTGTTTTACCTCGGAACATGGGCTGCTCAAAAGCGATCGTATGATAATTCATCAGATGTTTTACTCGCAGGTCGCTCTATGCCTTTGGGTATCGCTATTTTTACGATGAGTGCCACTTGGGTTGGTGGTGGTTATATCAACGGAACAGCTGAATATACTGCTACTTCTGGTCTGATGTGGGTACAAGCACCTTGGGGCTATGCACTGAGTTTAGTGGTTGGAGGGTTGTGTTTTGCTCGAAAAATGCGACGTTATGAGTTTCGGACGATGCTTGATCCTTTAAGTCAACGTTTTGGAAAACGAATGGCAGCGTTGTTGTTTATTCCAGCTCTGACAGGTGAATTGTTCTGGACGGCTGCTATTTTGACCGCTTTAGGAACAACATTCGGAACGGTGCTAGGTATTGATACGCCTTCCGCTATTATTTTATCGGCAGTCATTGCCATTGCTTATACAGCAATTGGTGGTTTATGGGCAGTAGCCATGACAGATATTATTCAATTGAGTTTGTTACTGTTGGGTTTAGGAATTGTAATTCCGTTTGCACTGCAAAGTGTCGGTGGATGGGAGAGTGCTTGGAATGTTTACGAAATTAAAAAAGGTTTAACAGCTAGTTTTATTCCTTCAAAAGAAGCTCTTGGAAGTTACTATTACAATTGGTGGGATTATGCCTTATTACTCATTTTTGGTGGCGTAGCATGGCAGGTGTATTTCCAGCGAGTATTGGCTTCTAAAGATGAAAATACAGCCGTTCGTTTGTCCATTATTGCAGGAGTAGTTTGCATTATTGCGGCTATTCCCGCAATCATTATCGGGATTATTGGGGATGTTGCTGATTGGTCAGCAATGGGTTTGTTACCACCACCTGACGGGGCTTCCACTTTACCCTGGGTCGTTCGTTATTTAACCAATCCTTGGGTAGCGACTATTGGCTTGGGAGCAATTGCAGCAGCCGTGATGTCTTCCGTAGATTCATCTATTTTATCGGCTTCTTCTATGGCAACTTGGAATGTCTATCGACCATTGTTTCGTCCTGATTTAAGTCCTCAAAATCTATCTAAAGTCATCAAACGCTGTATTTGGATTATTGGAATCGCAGCGACTATACTGGCTTTACAAATTCAATCGGTGTACGAATTGTGGTTTTTGTGTAGTGATTTTGTGTATTGCCTCTTGTTTCCCGCTCTAGTTTGTGCTTTATTTGATAAAAAAGCCAATTCCATAGGTGCATTTACAGGTTTTATGGTATCCGTTATTTTACGATTTGGTGGAGGAGATGCCACGCTCGGCATTCCTATTTTACTGCCTTACCCCATGATCGAAGATGGTGTTTGTTTATTCCCGTTTCGGACGTTTGCTATGGTTTGGGGATTGTTGACGATTATTGTCGTTTCAAGGTTGACGCAAGGAAAATATCCGTCGAAGAAATTGGTGAAGATGGGGTAACAACGTGTGCATGTGC
>JAHDFQ010000236.1 GCA_020628085.1 Saprospiraceae bacterium | reverse complement strand
CTGGGCGAAATCTGCATTTGAATATTCCTTTTCAGAGAATTAAAGTAGAAGCTGTGAGGGAGTAGGAAAATTAAAAACAGCAAAAAAGTACATTATTTGTACATAATATGTACATTTGCAATACATTCATTGTACATACAATTAACATACAATATTATTTATGGGAGTAAGAATTATTTCAGTTGCAAATCGAAAAGGAGGTGTTTCAAAGACAACCACAGGTTTGTTTATAGCAAGTGGTTTGGCAATAAACAAGAAGAAAAAAGTGCTTTATTTAGATTGTGATAGTCAAGCAAGTGCCTACGAATATCGACAATTTGAAAAAAATATGGATTTATATAAGGATCAATCAGAGCCTTTTAAAATTTTAAAGAAAGATCCTGCTTTTTTATTTGATGAAATCCAAGATTATGAAAAAGATTATGATGTGATTTTTATTGATATTCCTCGTTTCACACTTGGAAAGGATGATAAAATGGTTATTTCCATCTTAGCAATGTGTGATTCTGTACTTATTCCTATCAAATCAGGTGAACTAGATAACCTTAGCACTTTAGGGTTTGTAAAAATGATAGAAGCAATTGAAACTCATAAAAAAAGTAAAAATCGTCCTTACCAGTATGCAGGCTTTTTAAGTATGACAGGAAAACGTCCAACAGATGATAAAGATACTAGAGAGTTTGTAAAAGAACTTGGCATTCCTCTTTTAAAGCATGAATTAAGAGATGTAAGAGAATTTTCCAATCCTTATACCTACGACAGTCTATTAAATAAAGGGAAGGCTGAAAAGGAAAGATTCGAGCCTTTTTTCGATGAATTTGTCAAATTATTTAAATTTTAAAAAAATGGCTAAAAGACAACGACCAAAGATAAGCACATTTGATGCCTCGAAGATTGAAGAAGCTATTGAAATTGGATCAGAAATAGCAAATAAACAAGAAGGCAAAAAGAAAGCACCTGTTACAAAAGAAGCGAAAAAAGACCCATCTCAAAGGTTTAATATTCGCATTCCAAACTCACTTTATGAACGTTTAACAGCAGCTTCAAAAAAGACTGGGCTTTCTAAATCAGCAATTATTTTGGGAGGATTACATACAGAATTAAGTAGAATAGAAAAAGGATAGTGTATGTTACATGTACACAATTTGTACATTTATTGTACATACATCAAACGTACATTAGGAGTAAATTTGTGTTTATCTAGCATTTTAAATACCAAAATCAAAATCAGACTTAGTTAAGTGGTCAGACAAAATTACTTGTATAATAATACCAACCTTCAAAAAAGTCATCAAATACTGACGATCAAGAAGTTTTTATGGATTTTTTGGAGATTTTTAAGGCGGTTATTATACTAATTTTCTGACCCACTACTTATGTTGATAACGATCAACTTATAAATTTTCTATTCAAATTGTATTTGCAATGATGTTTATCATTATTAGATTAAGTGTTAAATCTCAAGTTAACTAAAGGTTAAGTGCATAATTCCCTCGAATTTGTTAGGAAAAAACTAAAGGTGTACAAAAGACATACAAAGTACGTTAACCGTACACTATATGTACATACAATACAGTAATGTTTTTTAAAATCTAATTTTTTCTTTAGTAAAACATATTGGAGTTGATCCTTTATTGAAATGAATAAACAGATAGTAAAACACAGCTAGGAGGCTTAATAAGCCTTTTTAAGAGATTTATTGGCGATCAATTGTATTTTTCCTTTTGGATTGTTCAAAACGGCTAAAAGCTCATTAATATTGATTTAAGGTATTCATTTAAAATCTTTGAAATAAAATTAAAAAATCGTAAGTCATTTTAGGTTTTATTCTTAATAATAGTTTAAAGTTTATAATTTAATGAATCACAAAGTATTGCCAATCAGGTGTTTATAAAGGTTTATAATTACACATTCAGGAAGATATAATTACATGTTCAGGAAGATACAATTACACATTCAGGATATTATATGATTACGCTTTCAGGAAGATACAATTACATGTTCAGGATATATGATTACACATTCAGGTAGCTTATGATTACGCTTTCAGGCAAGGGTTCAAATACCTTTAAAATTGTTATAATAACATTTTAGAGTCCCATAAAGGTATTTTTATAATAGTATATGATTACACATTCAGGTTGAAATAATTACAATTAGTAATTACTTGTAATTGTTTCAATGAAAAAACTTATATCTTACATTTTTTTATATGCAAATAGACGCATAATATGGAAAACGAAACGAAAATAATAGGAATTAACAACCCTGTCGCACATTTAACCAATGACTTTGCATTAAAAGCACGGATAGGTTTCACGACTTCAAGACAATTATGCCTGTTCTTGTTATTAGTTAGTCAGACAAATCCTTTCAAAGAGGATGAGGAGATGACAGGAATTATTAGTCTCCAAGATATTGCAACTATTGTCCGAAAAGAAAATGCAAAGCGTTCGGGTAGTATTCATAAAGAAGTACTAGGTTTTGTCCGAAAAATGATGCAATCTAACTTTATTGAATTTCAAACGAGCCTTGAATGGAGAGGACAAAAACTACCAAAGTATATTGCCATTTTTGATGCTTTAGAGCCAATAGAATTACCTCAAGGGAATACACTTTATAAGTATCAATTTAACCAAATGATGCGTCCGCATTTGAAAGGATTTCTAAGAGATTTTGTGAGTTTGGCTATTCCGAAAGGTATTAAAAGTGGTCATGCTGTACGATTTTTGATATTGGCAAAGGCGCACCATGATCGTTTAAAGGCTTTCAATAGAGTAACAAAGTTGAAAATAACGGTAGATGAACTTAAAAATATTTTAGGAATTGCAGGGAAATATCAACTATTTACACAGTTCAAGATTCGAGTTATTCAACCGATTATTAAAGGGGTTAACGAATCTTTAATTCTTGAAGTCAAGGACTTCGAATGTATTAAGCAAGGGAAAAAAGTAACACATCTGGTATTTCATTTAGAAGATGGAGAACTCGCAAAATCACAATCAAAAAGGAAAAGCAACCAACTTGAGGATTATCATCCAACAAAGGAAGATGTAGAAAAATTGAGTTATTCGCAAAGAATAGCATATGATTTTTTGTGTGACCGAAAATGTAAAGAGGGGATTATTTATAAACAGATTTTACAAAAAATGCCTTCTTCTGAATACCAAGGCTGGGAAGATGTTTTTATTGAAAAAGCATGGAATAGATTCGAGAAAGTAACCAAACATAGTAAAGATACTTACAAAGCTGGTGCTTTTATCAAATGGTGGTTAAGTGGAGAATTTAAGGATAAATTTTTCTCTGAAATCATGGAGGCTGTTATTTTGGAGAAAAAAAGTAAAAATGATGTTGAATTATATAATCGTAATCTAGCGAAAACAATGACTTCAAATGAGTTTAAAGCTGCTATTAGAAATTTTTAAAGTACTTAGTCAATGGCAAAAAATCGGAAAATAAACGTAGAAGGAACAGAGATATCCTTGTACACGCAAGCAGAAACGGATTATATTTCTATTACTGATATTTCAAAAGGGTTTGAATCAGGAGTATCTTCGATAGAAAGTTGGTTTAGAAATAGAAATACAGTTGAGTTTTTAGGTGTTTGGGAGCAACTGAATAACCCCAATTTTAATTCCGTCGGATTCGACGGAATTAAAGAAAAAGTAGGTTTAAATACCTTCAAATTGTCTGCAAAAAAATGGATTGCCGAAACAAATGCAGTTGGAATCCAAGCTAAGGCAGGTCGATATGGTGGTACTTATGCTCATAAAGATATTGCTATTCAATTTGGATATTGGTTAAGTCCAAAGTTTCAATTGTACTTAATCAAAGAGTTTCAAAGACTCAAAGAGGAAGAAGCATCAGCTAAAAACTTAGAGTGGGATGTACGTCGGATAATGGCGAAAGCAAATTATAGAATATTAACTGAAGCTGTCCGAAAGCATTTAATTCCCCCTAAAATACAAAATACTAAGTTAGAAGGTATTTATTTTGCTACTGAGGCAGACTTAATTAATGTTGCTTTATTTGGGGTAACTGCTAAGGAATGGAAAAGTGCAAATCCACAAAATAAAGGTAATATTAGAGATCATGCAACGCATGAACAACTCTTGGTACTGTCTAACCTTCAAAGTTTGAATGCAAAATTAATGAAATGGGGTTGCGATCAGACACAACGAGTAAGTATATTAAATGAAGCTGCTATTGAAGAGTTACAGATATTGATTAGTACTGATTTATCGAATAAATTATCTGATGAGGATAATAGTTTGTCAATAGAGGATAAGGATTCTTAGAATCCAGCGTTTTGCCTAATCCGTTTCCCGAATGTATCTGATTTTGGGAAACAAAATGGAGTATATATGAGGGAAACGGACGAGCCGTTTTTGATCTCTCAAAACAGACTAATCCAAATAGAGTAGGGGGAACAGTTACGCACCATTCCCCAAACTAAAACCACTTTTATTAAAAACCTTATTTCTTCAATATCCAATTGACCGCTTTTTGGGCTTGGGCCGATGCGGTAAAAATCAAACGTTCATCGTTTTCCAAAATCTGAATCCAACTTTGCAAATAAGCTGCGGTGTTCTCAATTGTTTTGGGTAATGTTCCGATGTGATGGCATAAAAAGGCTGCGCCAATTTCTGCGATAAGTTCTTCAAGTGCGTATCCTTTTGATCCAAATTGTATGTTTTCCATTAGGTTTAGACGATTCAAACGGGTGTTATGCCCTGTGCTGTGGATGAGTTCGTGACAAGCCGTTCCTATATATTCGTGTAGATTATCCCAACGATTTGACGACACTAGATAAACGCAATCTTTGATGGGTGCATACGCATTTTTATTTCGATGATCTTTCATAACGGGTTTATCTGAATATCCATCTAGTACCGTTTGATAGTTTTGCATCATTTTTAGTTCGGGAGTTTCCGTTTGTTCAGTGGTTTTGCCTTTCCAAAAATCATAATCAAAACCGCCACAATTTTCGGTGTCTAGCATATTGAACACATAAAAATGTCGAAGTGTCGCTTTTTTAATCCATTTACTTTGCTCGTCTTTAGAAAGATTTTGATAGGTGTTGTGGTTAATTGATTTTTGGCCTTGTTGTACATAAAAAGGCGAGTAAAAAACAATCATTTTACCTTTTACGCCTTTTTTGATCGTGCCTTTCATAGACTGCACCTGCTTAAATGTGGCGTAAAATGGACAAGGTTCATACCCATACACATAGTTTAAAATCAGCGCATTGATACCCGAATAAGTTGTCTTAGACATCCAATTTTTAGCCTGTACTCGTTGGAATCCTTGATTCCAAACTAAATGCCCTTCTTTCATTTTATCAATAATGAGTTGGGTTACTTCGGCATAGATGTTTTTAGATTTGTAGGTTGGTTTAACATGGGTTGAGGTGTTGTTGTCTTGTTGTTGTACTGCTGTTGAATTGCTCATAATATGTATAGTTTTAAAAAATGAATATGAAAATTTGAATAGAAAAAAGTAATCGGTAGGGGAGGGGCGAAGCCTAAAAGCTATATCATGCCTTCATCAGCGA
>JAHDFQ010000019.1:24633-42047 GCA_020628085.1 Saprospiraceae bacterium | reverse complement strand
AAACATCCTATTGTTACGTAAATAATTAATATTTATAACTTGTGCGGATATAGTGCAGCAATTCTCGCTTTAATATTTCATTTATTACTTTATTCTTTTCCATTGATGAAAAGAACCAAACCTGCCCGACGCAGGCGGGAATCTAGTCGAATCGCACATTTCTCAGAATTTTGACCTAGATTTTTAATTTTTTCCGCTTCGACTCCAAAAATCTAAAAATTCTCCCTATCGGGCGGTCAAAATTCTGGAAATTGCTTTTTTCGACCCTGTAATTTTCATAAAGAGATGAGCTAGTTTAGCATTTTTTGATAAATTTTATTTTCTTATAAAATTATTTTCCTAAACCGAGATTAGCTGGATATATTTAAGACCTAATACATTTAAAACCAAACAATCGTTCGTTTTTGAGCATTGCACCATCTTTTTTATTAATTTTGTCAGCCAAGCAAAATTAAATTTTCATATAAGCAAAAGACAGTATTCATGTCCAATATATACAAAATAAGTAACGCTTACCTCACCTTAGATCAAATAAGTCAGGTCATCGACCAAGATCAGTCTTTAGCATTATCCGAAAAAAGTCTAGAATTGGTGCGAAATTGTCGGGATTTTTTAGATCAAAAACTCAATAATAGTTCGGAGTTATTTTACGGAATCAATACAGGTTTTGGCTCGCTGTGTGATATTCGAATATCTG
Source organism: Saprospiraceae bacterium (assembly GCA_020628085.1). Taxonomy (GTDB): domain Bacteria; phylum Bacteroidota; class Bacteroidia; order Chitinophagales; family Saprospiraceae; genus JAHDES01. The sequence continues at coordinate 41,350 of JAHDFQ010000019.1, read as the reverse complement.
ATAAAATGTTGGTTGAACTGCAAAATAATCTAGTACAATCACATGCTTGTGGAATGGGTGATCTCGTTCCAAAAGAAGTCATTCGATTAATACTTTTTTTCAAAATACAAAGCCTTGCTTACGGTCATTCTGCCATTCGTCCAATAACTATCCAACGTTTAATCGACTTTTACAATAAAGATATTTTACCTGTTATTTTTCAGCAAGGATCACTAGGTGCTTCGGGAGATTTATCGCCTCTATCACATCTGAGTTTACCCTTGATCGGAATGGGTGAAGTTTGGTATAAAGGAGTACGTCGAAAAAGTATAGAAGTGCTTAACGAAGTAGGCTGGAGTCCATTAAAACTCCAACCCAAAGAAGGTTTGGCATTGCTTAACGGAACTCAATTTTCAACAGGATATGGAGTTTGGGCATTGTTAAAAGCACAACGTTTGATGACCTTGGCGAATCTTTGTGCAGCTATCTCTATTGATGCTTTTGATTGTCGCCTCTCCCCTTTTGATGATCGTTTACATCAAATCAGACGTCATAAAGGACAAATTTCAGTGGCTACTCATATTCGGAAATTATTGGAAGGAAGCTCGATTGCTATACAAGAAAAAACTAGTGTTCAAGACCCGTATGCCTTCCGATGTGTACCACAAGTGCATGGTGCTAGCAAAGATGCGCTAGATTATATTACAGGTGTTTTTGAAAACGAAATGAATGCTGTAACGGATAATCCAAATTTATTTCCAGACTCGGATGCGATTCTTTCTGGTGGAAATTTTCATGCCCAACCGATTGCGCTTCCGTTGGATTATTTGGCTATTGCTTTGGCAGAATTGGGCAGTATTTCAGAGCGCCGTATTTATCAACTTATATCGGGTCAGCGTGGACTCAATGCTTTTTTGACCACCAAACCTGGTTTGCATTCGGGACTCATGATCCCTCAATATACCGCAGCTTCTATTGTTAGCCAAACCAAGCAATATTGTACCCCTGCTTCGGTGGATTCCATTACTTCCTGCAATGGACAAGAAGACCATGTGAGTATGGCCGCCAATGCCGCAACTAAAGCCTATAAAGTGGTAGAAAATGTGGAACGTGTCCTTGCTATTGAGTTTATGACCGCTATGCAGGCTTTGGAATTTAGACGTCCATTAACGTCATCACCGATTATAGAAGAAGTAGCAGCTACTTACCGAAAGTCTGTTCCTAAATTGGAAGCGGATCGAGTTTTGAGTGAGGATATGCAGTTGACGGTAGCGTTTTTGAGGGAATTGGATTTGGGGAAGTTTAAGTAGTACTACCAAGAAATTTTACCACAGAGTTTAACAGAGCAATTCTCAGAGTCTAACAGAGTTCTGATCTACCTTTGGCTCTAGTAAACTAATAACTTCACTCCCCTTCATACAACTCCGAAAATAAGGGAAAGGTAGCTGTTCCATGATGTGAATACCGTTCATGGTGTTGCAATGGAAAACGGTAGCGTTTAATAAAACTTTCAAGAAATTGATTGAGTTCTGTGCGGTCTAAGTTTTTAGAAATAGGTTTGAGGTAGTAGGCTAAATAATCGACTTTTCCATCCGCATTAAAGAAAACGTTAATCCAGAGTTTAACGCCTTTTAAATTGTAATTCACTTCTTCGCTGTAAACTGTCATTTCTTTTAGAAAACCTGTCCATTTTTTGAAAGCAGACCCCATATCTTCGTCACATGCCGTCAATAACAAGGTTTCATAATCCAATAAAAGATTTTCATACAAGTTTTCATAATGACCAATTATAAATACTTTTGGAAGGATAGTATCTCGTTCTATAAATATAGAGTTGCTAGCTTGTGCAGCAGTCCATATAAAGTAGAATAACAAGAGAATCCAGTATTTAATTTTCATTATAAAATAGTGAGTTAGTACAAAATTAACTAAATTCTGGATATTACTTATGTTTAAATTACTCGATCAATTTCATATAGTCTGCAATGACAATTAATGCTTGATTTCGAATGAATTGATCCTCTAATATTGGATTAGCCTGATTTTCATTCATCAAATTTATTTTACTTTTTTGATGCTTTTTAAGCAAGTCATTTGCAAACTTTTGTTGACCTAAGAAGTCATTATTTTTGAGGGTGTAACGCATTGTATCTTTTGAACTTGAAACCGTTTGAATCACTTTTTGGGGTACAATAACATTTAAACTATCTTCAAACATCAAATAAGCCTCATCTTTTAACCAATTGATATAAATCGCAGGTTTAATATTAGGTTCAACAGGTGAATTCTCCAACTTTTTCAACCTATAAATACTTAAACCTTGCTTTTGACGCGTTTCTTCATTGTAGTGAAAACTACGCATATTTTTAAAATATAAGTGTGATGGCGTCGTATAACCAAATGCGGAACGAGTTCGTTTTTTGGGTTCATTATCAGAAGAACAGCTATAAATAATAAAGCCAAGACAAACAAGAACTATAATATTTTTCATACTTTTAGACAAATAAAGATTTGATTGTAAATACTTGATTAAAAACCTCAATTCCATAAGAATTCAACTACGCAACAGAATGAAGTTTATAAAGTTTTTGCTGGTTAGCAGTATCACCGTGGCAGCTATTTATTTGTTAGATCATCCACAACAAATGGGCTCTACAAGCATTCCTGCAATGGGAAAATTTTTATCTCCGTTTACTGGTTTTTGGTCAACCGCTGAAACTAAAGCCGATTTTCAAGATCAAACTTATGATTTAGAGATATTTGATGCACCTGTTCGGATCATTTATGATGATCGTTTAGTGCCACATATTTTTGCTGAATCGCTAGAAGATGCCATTGCGGCACAAGGTTTTGTCACGGCTAAATATCGGCTTTGGCAGATGGATATTTCTACTCGATCAACAGGCGGTCGATTATCTGAAATTTTAGGCGAAAAAGTATTAGAACGAGATCAACTGCAACGTAGAAAAGGCTTACTATTCGCAGCCGAAAATGCAGTAAAAGGATGGAAAAAAAATCCTAAAGTATATAATTATGCTGAAAAATATGCAGCTGGTGTCAACGCCTATGTCAATGCTTTAAACGATAAATCAATGCCATTTGAATTTAAACTATTGAATTACAAGCCAGAAGAGTGGACAACTCTAAAAACGGCATTGTTTACAAAAGCGATGGCGCAGTCCTTGTGTATGCGTGAGAGTGATTTGGAAACTACTAATGCTTATCAGCACTTTGGTCAAGAGGTATTCGATTTTTTATATCCAGAATACAATCCTAAACAGTCGCCTATTATTCCAGCGGAGATAAAATTTGATTTTGCAGCCAAAATACAATCTGATACCAATTCACAACGTCAAACTCCCCAAACGGGTATGATTCCGCATACGCCTTATGCCAAACCACCACCCTTTTTAGGCAGTAATAATTGGGCGGTTACGGGTGAAAAGACCCGAACTGGAAACCCAATTTTATGTTCTGATCCACACTTGGGTTTGAGTTTACCTTCTATCTGGTATGAAGTGCATTTAGTTACGCCAAAAATGAATGTATATGGTGTGTCATTGCCTGGATTGCCTGGGGTCATTATGGGGTTCAATGAACATGCAGCATGGGGTATGACCAATGTTGGACACGATATGGTGGACTGGTATCAAATCGAATGGAAAGACGAATCAAGGACACAGTATATACTTGATGGAAAGACAGTTGATGTTGAAAATCGGATTGAAACCTATCATTTAAAAGATGGAACAACCATTTTAGACACGGTTAAATATACCGTTTGGGGACCAGTTGTTTATGAATCAGACGATCATCCGTATAGTGATTTAGCCATGCGTTGGATTGGGCATGACGAAGCCAGTCCCGAAGAAATTGATGTGTTTGTCCAACTCGATCAAGTTTCATCTTACGAGGAATATAACGCTGCCTTAGAAAACTATGAATCACCCGCACAAAATGTGGTCTTTGCCACTAAAAAAGGTGATATTGCTATTCACCCTTCAGGTAAATTTCCAATCAAAAAAGATCAACAAGGTCGTATGGTGCAAACGGGTAATACATCTGATAACGCTTGGCAAGGATTCATTCCAAATGACCATAAGTTTAAGGTTAAAAATCCGAGTAGTAACTATGTAGGTTCTGCCAATCAACGAACGACGCATCAAGATTATCCATATTATTATAATGGTGGATTTGATGATTATCGAGGACGTTATTTGCATCGTCAACTGGATAAAATGGATAATATCACCGTCAAGGATATGATGGCTTTACAAAATGATAATTATAGTATAGAAGCTGAAGAATTGCTCCAATTATTGCTTCAAAACCTAGATCGAAGTCAATTGGATAAAGCGCAACGAGCTATTCTACTAACGTTGGAAGATTGGAAATATAATTTTGAAGCAGATTTAGTTGCCCCAACATTTTATGATGTTTGGACAGAGCTATTTTATAAACAAACTTGGGATGAAATATACAATGAGACGCATAAAAATCTACTTAAACCTGAATTGTGGCGAACGATCGCTTTATTAGAAGACAACCCAAATCATGAGTTTTTTGATATAGAAAATACTCCAATCATGGAAACAGCAAAAGATATTTGCACCCAAACTTTTATTGAAATGTCAAAGCAAATGGAGGAGCGTAAAAATAACGATCAACACCTGACTTGGGCAGATTTCAAAGCTACACAAGTAACACATTTGGGTCAGATTCCTGCTTTGTCGGTACAGAATATTCCGATTGGTGGCTATCATCATGCACTTAATGCAGTGCGAGAAGATTTTGGCCCTTCATGGAGAATGGTAGTAGAATTAGGCGATGTCATCAATGCTTATGGCATTTTTCCTGGTGGACAATCTGGCAATCCGAGCAGTCAGTTTTATGATAATATGATTGAAGATTGGGCAAAAGGCGACTATCAACAATTACTATTTGTAAAAGAACCTGACGAGTTATTGAGCAATCAGCTTTTTGAGGAAACGTTTAATTGATATTTTAACATATTGACGATTTAGAATCTTGCGGAATGCTTGTGTTAGATTGTTAGTCGTTAATGCACTAATACGTTACAAAATGAAATTTATATTTGGAAGCATCATTATTATCATAGCGGGTTATTTCGCCTCGCTTTATTTGCCTTGGTGGAGTGCGATGGCTGTGGCTGCTTTAGTTGGATTTATTATCAATTGTAGCTCTAGTTTTTTGATGGGATTTATGAGTTTGTCTATCCTTTGGGGTGTTTCATCGCTTTTAATCGACATGGAAAACAATAGTATCTTATCTTCAAAAATAGGTGCATTATTTCAAGTGGGTGGAATAGGGATTTTACTAATAACAACTCTTTTAGCTGGAATACTAGGAGGCTTATCCGCTTGGTCAGGTGCGTTAGGAAGACGGCTATTCCATACCGAAGAAATTCAATTAACAATAAACCAATCATAGAAAGCATGAGTAGATATAGAGAAGAACAAGAAGATTTATTATATAATCAGGCTAAAAAGAACATCAAAAGAAAAAAAGGATTTTATGCTCATTTTTCAGTGTTTCTAAGTGTCGGAATATTTTTCTTTACAATTAATATGCTAACTGATCCTTTTGATATTTGGTGGCCTTTACCGATGGTCTCGTGGGGTGTTGGTCTAGCCATTCACTATTTTGCAATTTTTGGATTACCATTTACAGGTGGTATTTTAACTAAAGATTGGGAAGAGAAGGAAATCGAAAAAGAGATGAATAAATTGAAATACAAATATGATGTTTCAGATGAAGAACCTGATTTTCCTCAAGAAAAATTAGACTTACCCATTATTGAAAAACGTAAAAATTATAAGGACACGGACTTTGTATAATATACTTAAACAACCCATATATTTATATTATATAATTTTACCATATTTGTAACTCCTTGATAAAATTTACGCTCTAACTGGTTTTGAAAAAATAATTAAAAAAATAATTAAACTATTTTTGAAGACAAAAAACTCAATACCAGCACTTTATACATAAAATAATAAAATTACATTTTTTTATCTTAAAAAACGTAACCTTTACGCAACCTTCATTCAAAACGGCGTAAAACCTATCAAGAAGTTTTACAATGTCAGTTTTTAACCAAAACGAAGAAAAGGTAACGGATTATCCCAATACTACAACTATTACATACCAATCGTTCCTTCCTTCCGTGTTCAACTTCCCTAAATTAAAAAAAGAATTGCAGAGCAATTCAAACAAACTACTGTATCAAATAAATCTTTTTTTTAAATAAAAACGAGTATTGAATTGATACACACGCAAGTCTTTTTTGACTTGTTTAATTAAAATAATGCCTACTCAAACGTGAGTAATAGGTCTAGAATTTTACTGCATAAACCGAAATTAGGTGAACTGAATATGCTAGTTCTCTGAAAACACACACTTATTTATTGGACAAAACAAAATTAAACTATGTACAAACGACGTACCTCAAAAGGAATGAGTTTAGACTCATTGCTTTCTGTTGCTGGAAAAATTGAGGCCGTCCCATTACCGATTACGTCCATTTTGATTCAATGTTGGTAGATTACCAGCTACTGCATTGATTTCTGCTAAACTTATGTCATAACCAGACCATAGTTAACGCTATAGGTCTGGTTTTTTTACTCCTCTATTTAAAAGATATCAATAACTTTGTCATCTACCAGATATTAACTTCACTTCCCTACAAATACTTATATTCTAAGTGTTACATTTGTGTAAAGCAATGGAAACATCAAATTTCTTATAAACTTTTATTCAAACTTTGTAATATGAAATTACTTCTTAACGGAATAATGGTATTCTGTTTACTAGCATTTGGTGTAAATACTACCACTGCTCAAACGAAAGTTAAAGACGTCAAAGTCAGCTCAACTTACGCTAACTTCCTTGGAAAAACACCTCCAATTCGTGATCTCGTTTCTGTAGCTTCTACTACTGATGAAAAAAGAAACCGAGTTAAACAAAATAAAAAAGTACCAAGCAATTTTGCTGGAAGAGGAAAATATGTATCAACCAATCCTAATGCTCTACCTAAAGGTGAAGATCAAATTAGACAAAAATATGCCAAAAATGGTGGAAGTGTTGTTATTGAGCCATTAGTTAACAGAAATGGTATCACTAGTGGAACAGCTCCTAACGATCCAACGGGTGATATTGGAAAAGATCATTATTTACAAGCGGTTAATGCAACTATGCTTGGTGTGTTTGATAAAGAAGGTAATCAACTTGGCAACTCTTTCTCTGCCAATACCATTTGGAATCAAGTCGGTTTCACCTCAGCTGGTGATCCTATCATTTTATACGATCAAGAAGCAGATCGGTGGATTATGACAGAATTTCCGTTCAGTAATCAATTATTGGTAGCCGTTTCAGAAACTAGCGACCCAAGAGGTTCTTGGAATGCATACAATTTTGGAACTCCTAACTTTCCCGATTATCCTAAATATGCCGTATGGTCAAATGCCTATTCTGTAACTACCAATGAAGGAGGAAACTCTCGTTCTTCATGTTATTTTTTAAACAGAGAAAGTCTATTGAATGGTGATGCAAACGTTGCTATTCAACGTATTGAAATCCCTGGTGTTGATAGTGGCCCAGGTTTTCAAGTAGATACACCAGTAGACTGGACAGGGTTGACACCTCCTCCTGCTGATGCATCGCCAATCGTTGTAAGCATGGTGGATGATGCTTGGGGCAATGGTTTACAGGATCAGATTGATGTGTACTCCTTCGATATTGATTGGGACAATCCAGACAACACCGAGGTCAATGTTGAAAGTGTTTTAACGACACCTTTTGATAGTAATCCATGTTCTGCAACAGGATTTGGGTTTCAGTGTATTCCTCAACTAAATGGAGGGGGATTAGATGGCTTGCCTGAAACGATTATGAACCAACCACATTACCGTAACTTTGGTTCTCATGAATCTATGATTATGACATTTGTTACGGATGTAACGGGGGGTGATAACTTAGCTGGTATTCGTTGGATGGAAATACGCCGATCAAACGGTTCAGAATGGTCTGTTTATCAAGAAGGTACTTATGCTCCTGACGATGGACTAGATCGATTTATGCCAAGTATTTGTATGGACGGGAATGGAAATATCGGTTTAGCATACAATGTATCTAGTGAAGACATATATGCTGGTGTCCGTTTTACAGGTCGCCGTAATTTTGATCCTTTGGGTACGATGTCTGTAGTTGAGTACAACGCAACTGATGGATTTAGTACCATTAATGCTGGTGGTCGATTTGGTGATTATGCCCACATGTCGGTTGATCCGACGAATGATCGAACTTTTTGGTTTACAACAGAATATGCTGGTGTTAATGAAGTGGCCACACGTATCTTAGCTTTTGAGTTGAATAAAGACTCAACAGATATTGGTCCAAAAAATTTGGTTACACCAATGGATAGTGATGCCTTAACGGATGCAGAAACAATTGTAGTAGATATTCAAAATTTTGGAATTGAAACACAAACTGAATTTCAAGTAGGTTATATTTTTGAAGATAATGCACCTATTATCGAAGACGTTGTATTTACCTTGGAATCTGATAGTACTTATACCCATACTTTTTCTAGTACAATTGATTTGAATGAAGTTCGGTCTTACGACTTAAAATTATTTACAGTTTTAGATGGTGATCAGGCTATTTTGAATGATACACTATCCCGTGTGATTACCAAATTACCTCAAAACGACGCGGGTATCAATACCATTTCAAATTTAAATAGTGTTATTTGTGGTACAAGCATTGATCTAACTTACGATATTATCAATTTTGGTACACTACCTCTGATGAATGCAATCATTATTATAGATTTGAATGGAATAACTCAAAACTTCAATTGGAAAGGAAATTTAAATTCTGGTGAAACAGAAACCATAAATATCACATTAACAGATCTCGTCGCAGGTACAAATTTAGTAACTATTTCGACTTCTAATCCTAATGGGGTTGAAGATCAAAATATGAATAATGACAGTTCTACTGGTTCTTTTGATGCTATTATAGATGGTGGTAGTTATGTATTTATTCTTAATACAGATGAATATCCAGAAGAGACAACTTGGGAAATTTTGGATGAGGAAGGGACAATTCTTGCCAATGGCGGACCTTATGAAGGACAGGAATTTGTCGAAGTCACTGAAAGTTTCTGTCTTGATCCAGAAGAATGCTATATTTTTAATATCTACGATTCTTATGGAGATGGTATTTGTTGTGGATATGGTGAAGGTTCATATAGTGTTGTTGATCCAGATGGATTACCACTATTGGTTTCAAATGGTGATTTTGGTTCAGAGGAATCTAATGAATTCTGTGCTACATTTGAATGTATGATGGATGCTGATATCGTTTTATCCTTGGAATCAAACGAAGGTGCTGCCGATGCAGCTATTTTGATTACAGCTTTAAACGGTATTGAGCCATATGTATATAGTATAGATGGTGGGGTAACGTTTCAAGAGGACAGCTTTTTTAATGGCTTATCGGGTGGTACATATAATATTGTTATTAATGGAGAAGCAGGATGTACTTACGAGGAGACATTGGTTATTCCTACTTGTAATTTGATGGCTTCTGCAACAGTAGAAAACGATACCGATCCAGATGGAGGAAACGGAAGTATTACCCTTCAAGTTTCTGGTGGTACACCTCCTTATCAATTCAATAGTAATGGCGGTGCTAATCAAAATAATAATACATTTAATAATTTAGAAGCTGGCAACTATGCTATTGTTGTATCGGATGCCATAGGTTGTCAAATGACGCTAGATGTTATTGTCGATATGGAGGTTTCTAGTAGAGACGTTGTATTTGGACAGTCTTTTGAAATCGCTCCGAATCCAACAGAAGGAGTTTTCCGAATTACAGGAACAGGTATCACACAGGCAAGTAGTATTTTGATTTTTGAAATATTCGATACCAATGGAAAATTGATTCAAAAAGGAAATTTAACAAACTACGACGGGTCATTTACGGGTCTAGTTTCTTTGGTGAGTTATCCTGATGGTGTCTATTTTGTAAAATTTAAAAATGAAGACATCCCGCAAATGTTGAGAGTGGTCAAGCAGCAATAAGTTTTTTTCTCAGAATCAGGAGTTGACTCTAGTCAACTCCTGATTTATATTTACCCTTACCCATCCGTAGAAAACTTATACCCCACACCTCTAACGGATAAAAAATAAGTTGGATTCTTCGGGTCTTTTTCAAAATATTTTCTAAACGATAATATAAAATTATCAATTGTTCGAGTTGACGGATATACATCGTATCCCCAAACAGCTTGAAGAATTTGTTGACGTGAAACCACTTCGTTTCGACGATCTACTAATAATTTCAGCAACATGGATTCCTTCTTAGTTAAGGTGAATGTTCCTGAATTAGTCTGTGCCTCAAAAGTGATGAAATCTACTTTGTTATCTCCAAATTCAAAGACTTTCGTCTGACTTTCAGGTGTTTTCTGACTACGTTTCAATAGATTATTGACCCGCAGTAACAATTCTTCTAAGTTGAATGGCTTCGTTAGGTAGTCATCTGCCCCCATTTTCAGACCTGTCACCCGATCCATCGGTGAATCTTTGGCAGTCAACATAATAATTGGAATATCCATATTGGTCAAACGAATTTGTTCACACAACTGGAATCCGTCAATTTCTGGCAACATCACATCCAAAACAATCAAGTCAAAATGCTGCTCCTTAAACGCTTTTATGGCATCTTTCCCGTTTCCTTTGGCGACCACCTCGTGGTCTTCCATTTCTAAATTTAACTTAACTAAATCACGTATATTTTCTTCGTCTTCGACTAATAAAATTCTCATATATAATATCTTTTATCGACTAAGGTTTATTTTGGCAATTCTACCTTAAAAACACTTCCTTTTGGATGATTGTTTTTGATAGAAATTTTACCCTTATGTGCCATAATTACTTCATGGACAATATATAAACCCAAACCCGTCCCTTTTGTTTGTCGAGTGTCCTCATTTCCGATTCGATAAAATCGTTCAAAAACTTTTTTCTTTTCCTGATCCGTAATTCCAATGCCCGTATCTTTTACAATAAATTGAATATTTTGGTCTGATTCTTTCAGTTCTACTTCAATATTGGGTTCATCAAAGGAGTATTTTACCGCATTTTCTAACAAATTAATAATGACCGATTGCATACCTAAATGATCTGCTTTTATTTTTAGAGCTTGCTCTTCGCCCTTTATATCAAAACTAGAATTTGGATATTTTTGCTCTAATTTATCGACGGTCTCTAGGACAATGTGCGTGAATGATAATTCTTCTGGAACAGGTTGGTAAGAACTTTCTAATTTGGCTGCCATCAATAAATCGTTGACCAATGTATTTAAACGCTCCGATTCTTTCAAAGCATTGACACTGAGTTTATCTTGATGCTCTTTTTTCAAGTTTCTTTTTAAGAATGTTTCTAATGTCAGGCGAATGGATGCTAAAGGTGATTTCAGTTCATGGGTAATGGACAATAAAAAATTACGACGTTGTTGTTCAGCAAAAATAGCCCGATTATAGCCTCGATTAATTAACCAAACCCCAATCACCAAACTAATAACGAAAACAATAGACTCTCCCAAAATCATCCATTCTTGACGTTTGTAGTTATCTGTTAATTCCCTAAACGCTCCCGAATTTCTAAATTCTTTTACCGAAGCCGCACCACCTTGCGCTGCCGAAACCAATTGAGCCAATTCTACTTTTGCCCGATAAGCATCTTGATTTTTTTGAAATAAAAGTACCGTCCACCAACTAAAAGCTAGCAGCATGTAAGCAATGACAGCATAAGTTAATATTCGTAATTGAAAATTTCCTTTCATATTTCAAATTTGGATATAAAAAAGCAAATATTATCCATTACATTGTCATTATTTTTCGTTTTATGCACAATTTATATTACTCTTTTTAACCACAGACCTGCCCGACTGTTTAGGCGGGGTTTAGCAGAGCTTATCGCAGAGTTTAACAGAGACTATAAATATCATTTTTTGATAAAAGTTTACTTGCTTGAATACTTTTCAAAAATATAAAAACTCACTTTTTCTTTTCATTGGAATACTACTAATGGGATACTGGTATTGTCTACCTGATCCGTTATTTACTAATCCAACTTGTTCTGTTTTAGAAGATAGAACGGGTGATCTGTTAGGTGCAACCATTGCCAAAGATGGACAATGGCGTTTTCCGTATCAATCCGATGTACCAGAAAAATTCAAGGCAGCTATCGTAGAGTTTGAAGATCATCGTTTTTACAGTCATTGGGGCGTTGATCCTATTGGTATCGGACGAGCGATTGTTCAAAACATCAAAAATAAAAGTGTTGTTAGCGGGGCGAGTACCTTGTCAATGCAGGTGATTCGGATGTCGAGAGGTTCAAAAAAACGGAATTTATGGAATAAAATCATTGAAACAATTCTAGCAACTCGTTTAGAATGGTCTTATTCAAAAGATGAGATTATAGCACTTCACGCTTCCAATGCACCTTTTGGTGGAAATGTAGTAGGTTTGGATGCCGCTGCATGGCGATATTACGGTAAACAAGCCAAACTCATGACTTGGGGAGAAGCTGCTACCTTAGCCGTTTTACCCAACAGTCCTGCATTAATTCATCCTGGTCGAAACAGAGATGCTCTTTTACAAAAGAGAAATCGTTTATTGCGTCGTTTGAATGAAAAAAGTATTATTGACGATCTTACAGCCGATCTAGCAATGGAAGAACCACTTCCTGAAAAACCGATTGCTCTCCCACAGTTAGCTCCTCACCTACTAGATAGAGCGAAAGTGGATTATTTTAAAAATTCGAGGAAAAACATCACCCGATTAACTTCTACCATTGATCGTAGTTTACAACGGCAATTGAATCAGATTATCCGTAAATATCATTTGGATCTACGTCAAAACGAGATTCATAATTTAGCAGCGTTAATTGTTGAAGTAGAAACGGGAAATGTATTGGCGTATGTTGGAAATGAAGCTCAATCTGGCTTGGAACATGGGCAATCCGTTGATGTAATTAAAGCACCGAGAAGTACAGGTAGTATTTTAAAACCGTTTTTGATGGCATTTGCTTTACAGGAAGGTAGCGTTTTGCCAAATAGTATTTTGACGGATATTCCTACCCAAATAAAAGGCTATCGTCCTGAAAATTACAATCGAACTTACGATGGCGTCATTCCTTTAAATACCGCTTTGTCTCGTTCTCTTAATATTCCATTTATTCATTTATTGAGAAAATATGGTTTAGAACGTTTTCATTCCGACTTAAATAAAATTGGTTTAACGACTATCAATAAATCACCCAAACATTATGGATTAACACTAACACTTGGTGGTGCAGAAGGAACGCTCTGGGATATTACACAGGCATACACAGGTATGAGCCGAACATTGAATTTTTATAATAGGAATAGTGGTACCTACAGAAATAACGGATTCAAATCACTGAATTATAATCATAAAAATAGTTCAAAGAATATAGATATAGAAGATTTGAAAGAACCTCCTATTCTAAGCGCAAGTGCTATTTGGCATACTTTTGAAGCTATGAAAAAAGTAGAGCGTCCAACTTCAGAAGGAGATTGGGAATCGTTTCGTTCAAGTCATGCCATTGCTTGGAAGACTGGTACAAGTTTTGGTTTTCGGGATGCTTGGGCGGTGGGAGTCACGCCTAAATATGTTGTGGGTGTTTGGGTTGGAAATGCAGATGGTGAAGGTCGCCCAGGTCTAGTAGGTGTAAAAGCAGCCGCACCTGTTTTGTTTGATATTTTTGATCTATTGCCAGCTAGTCGTTGGTTTGATCCACCCTACAATGATATGGAACAAACGTTTATTTGTAAACAAAGTGGATACAGAGCTTTAGATATTTGTGAAAAAGACTCGGTTTGGATTCCAGAAACAGGTTTAAAGGCTTCTGCTTGCACACATCATCAAACCATTCATCTTGATCCATCCGAACAATATCGAGTACATTCTAGTTGCGAAAATCCAACAGATATGATACACAAAAATTGGTTTGTATTGCCTCCTATTGAAGAATATTTTCATGCTCAAAATAACCCTTCCTATCAAAAACTCCCCCCCTTTCGTTCCGATTGTTTTCTCGCAGACAATGATGCACAACAAGTCATGCAATTGATTTATCCAAAGCGAAATACCAAAATTTATGTGCCCAAAGATTTAGATGGAAATCTCAGCAAAACCGTTTTTAAAATAGCACATCGAACACCCCAAAGCATCGTACATTGGCATATTGACGCTACTTACGTTGGTGAAACACGTCATTTCCATGAAATGGAATTTGCCCCGAAGGCAGGTGAACATACCTTAACTTTGGTTGATGAAAAAGGAAATCGTTTGGAGACGAAGTTTGAGATATTGTCGAGATAGAAACTACTCTATCACGATTGTTTGATAACTACTTTTGCCATCAATAGTACAAGTCAATATATAGCAGCCTTTACCAAATTTAGAAAAATCCAATTCTAGCTGTTGATTCCCCTCTACAATAGGATACGTCTGTTCAAAAAGAAGGGCACCCTGCATATTGACTAATGAAACTATGGCTTCGGTATCAATAGTAGATTGATAAGCTAGATTACAAAGTCCAGCAGTCGGATTGGGATATAGTGAAAAAAACTGATCGGTATGTTTTTCTTGTAATGCATTGATTTCACTGTCCATCCATTCTATTCGACCACAAACCCAACGCTTTAAATAGTCTACTTCATCTTCGTAGGTATCGCCGATATTCCAATCAATATGTACATCCTCACCGAGATTATCCCACTTCGTAAAGTTTCGTTTTTGAGCTTGATCTAGTTCTGTAGCCCAATTATCTATTTTTTGTTCTATGCGTTCACAACGTAATAATTCTGCTCGCCAAAAATTCCAACGTTCATGAAGTCGACCAACGAAAACAGGATCTTGCATAAACTTTTCCCACCAAAAAGGAATACCAGAAATATAATCCCACCAATTATTATCGTGTTCCCATCCATCATATCTATCCTCATAACCCCAATAGTTTCCAAAAGCAAAATTATAATCCCAAACAGGTCCCATTTTCAATTTTCCATTTACTTCTTTATGTAGATAAGTACTGAGACGATAGCCATCTGGATTTTTACTCAATTCTGTCAATATAAGGTGATCGACAAAACTATTTATATCAATGTATTTGGAATAAGCATCATATAAATTAGGAATATCGGTATCCCACAATTCCTGCTCAAAGTCAGTAATATACGTTTCTATATATTCTTTTTGACCCTCCGTTATATCATCATACTTTGGATAAACGTATTGAAATCTGGAAATACGCTCAATACCATCAACCGTAAAAGCGGGTGATTTCCAACCCAAATGTTCCTGCCACCAAGAGTCAATTCTCACAATATATCCAATGTCATTCGGAGTTTGCGATTCATCTACATACTCCGTAACATTGACACGATTTTTATCACGTTTAATTTTTTCTGTAAAAATATACACACCTAAATACTCTCCGTTGATGACCAACTCACAGAAGCGAGTCCTTGGTGCATATTGTCCAAGGTCATTTGCTAGATCATACATCAGGACGTTTCGTAGTAGCGATTTATCTATAAATGGCGCATATAAAATCCAATCATTTTCTTTGGGCAAACCCAATAACTCAACGTTATTATTTGCTCCAGATGCTTTACGTGTTTCAAAAAGGTAGGACTTTTTGTCAAATGAAAGCGAGCTATTTCCCCTTTTTTCAATACCAATAATGCCATCATAACCAGAAAATGGATCATCAATATAATTCAACGCACCTTCTTCATTAGCAATAATACCTAAAGTACCATCCACCTTCGGTTCATCTTTAATTTCTCCTTCAGTTTCGATGATAAAGATGGGAATATTAGAGGATTCTAATACTACTTCTTGTGCAAGAATAGTCGAATAGGTTGTTAAAAAAGATAGTAAAAAGAAGAAAATCAGCTGTTTCATTGATGACTTTTTGGTTAGTTTTTCTGCCATTCAAATATAACTGATTTTACTATTCTTTATGATGGGTTTACTTTATTTTAACGTAAGGTATTAGACAATACTTTAAACTAGGCAAACTTAAAGTCTCTTTTTCCGCCTGTCTTAGACAATAGTCGTGTTTCTTTAATAATGATATTATGCGAAAAGGCTTTACACATATCGTAAATGGTTAAGGCTGCGACGGTTGCGCCAGTCAGTGCTTCCATTTCGACTCCTGTTCTTGAAAAAATACTAGCGGTGCAAGTTATGACCACTTCATTTTGATCATTCATATGAATATCAACTTTGCAATTATCTAAACCGATGGGATGGCACAATGGGATCAAATCGCTGGTGCGTTTTGATCCCATGATACCTGCTAAAATGGCGGTTTGAAATACGGGCCCCTTTTTAGATTGTAGTTCATTATTGGACATTTGGGCAATTATTTGATCGTCTAAGACGACAATACTTTGAGCAGTGGCAGTTCGTTTGCTCACTACTTTTTGACCAATATCAACCATGGATGGATTTCCATCTTTATCTAAATGCGTAAATTGTTCTGACATCTTTTTTTTACAAAAATAGTATTTTTAATGCAATAAATTTGTGTCTCAAAATCTATTAGAACGAATGATTAAGCCCTTGGTATGTTTTTTAGATGTTCGCCTCCATCTACCTCAATGT
>JAHDFQ010000019.1:0-24533 GCA_020628085.1 Saprospiraceae bacterium | reverse complement strand
AATGATTAAGCCCTTGGTATGTTTTTTAGATGTTCGCCTCCATCTACCTCAATGTTTAAGTTTTTAAGATCTTTCCAAGACATATTCCCTTCTAAACTCAATAGAATAAAGGAATCTCCATCATCCACTGTCATGATAACATTGGTGATTTTTTTATTGGATTCACGTAACATAAAGTCGATTTTAGAATTTCCATCTCTAACCTGCATCAAGTCTTCAAAACCCTTCTTTTTAAGTCCTTTCATTAGGTTTATTTTATCGGATTTGGCTACTAATCCTTTTTCATCAACGATCATCACCCGTAGTTTGGTGATTTTTTCTATCAGGTCAGCACTATCCGAATCATCGGTATAACTAGCTACCATTTGAAGCAACCAACCTTCTAAATTGATATTAGAAACTTCACTGAATTGCATGTATTTATTGTAGAATGTCTCGATGGGTTGATTTTGTGCAAAACTGAATAGTGGTAAAATAGTGAGACTAAGTATGACTAATAAATTTTTCATAATTTGGATTTTAAATGGATATACGTTTCCTACCCTATTGATAAACAATAAGTAGATGAATACATATAAATTTTTAGATAAAAGGTGAGCGTCTAAGCTCGGATTAATTCAAGGTCGGCTTCTTTTTTGTTATCTTCTTCGGGGAAAATATCAAAAGATTCTTGTTCTTTCAGTAATTGTATCAGTTGATTGATGTCTGAAATTTTGATTTTTGTTTTTAAACTCAACATTACAAATTCATCTTCTTCGGAGACTAAAATGAGTAAATTCTTAATTTTGTCTTTTTTCTCACGCATCATAAAAGTCAGATTTGTCCCTTCATCTCGTATGGTCATTAAAGGTTCAAATTGTTTCGTTGTTAGTTTGGAAACCAAAGTTTGTACCTCTTTACTATCAATAGCGTTCTTTTCTTCAATGACTAATAATTTAATTTTTTGAATTTTTTTAGCCATTCTTAGTGCTATTTTTTCTTCTTCGGTTTCGAGGGTAGAGATTGCTATTCCAACACCCAAATCGATCACCCAAGCTGGAATTGAAAATTTAGTGGCATTTTCGGATTTCTTGTGCTTCTTATAAAAGGTATTGATGTTTTTTTCTTGTGCAAAAGATGATGTAACACAAACAAACAAATAGATGATTGCGAATAAGAATATTTTAATTTTCATAAGGCTTTTTTTTTGAAAGGCGTGTATTGAATATTATTCCTCGTTCTCTTTGATCTTGTCCAGATGTTCTGCTCCCTTCACATCAATTTTATTGGCCAAGGCAGACACTTTGTCAAGGTCAATGTTTCCCATAAAACTCAATAGTACAAAATCATCACCTCCACCCACTAACAATAGTAATTCATTGATAATGGCTCCGTCAGAATCTTTGATAAAAAACTGAACATTTTCCTTTCCATCCCTTACTTTCATTAACATTTCATATTCTCGGGTATCAATTTTTTGAATGGCTTCATCATAAAACTGACTGGATAAAGTATCCACTGTAAGTATCCGAAGACCACGTAAATCTTGGATCATTTCCATTGCCATTTGTGTTTCTTCGTCTTCGGAGTCAATATCTAAATCCGAAATCAAACTAAACATTTTAGAACTGATATAAACGACAGTAAATCGTTCATCATCAACATATTGGCTAAAGTATTTATCAATAGCATCTGCTTGTGCAAAGCTCGTTGTTGCGCTCAGAAGTAGGAGCATCACTACATTAAAAATTGTTTTCATAAAGCTGTAATATATTTAGTTATTAAAAATTTATTTAATTTTTTGAAGCACATTTAGTTTACCAATACTTTGTTTCGTGGCTTGGTTTCCTTTATTCATTTTTGCAGAAACAATCATCAAGGCTGCCTTCACTTTGGCGTAAGCCTCTTCGGCATTTTCAGCATCATCTAATACGATTACAGTTGCCCCTTTTTTTGATGGTTGCATGGGTTCATATTGCTGTAGAAAATAAGCCGTACAACAAATAAGCAAGATCGCAGCAGCACTAGCAATTCGATAATACCACGATTTCAGTTGAATGACTTTAGTATCTGGTTTTTCAGAAATTTGACTCCATAGTCGATCTTCAAAACCATCACTAACCGATACTTCTTTTTCCAACTCGAAGTGTTGAAAAAGTGGTTGAAACTCTTTCAAACGTGTATCAATATCGGATTGATTGAAATAATTTTTCAATATTTTTTCCTCTTCTATTGAAGTTTGGGCTTCCCAATATTTATCCAATAAGGCTTGAATTTTATTATAATCCATAAGCGTTGGTATTTTTAAATTGTGCTCTAATGGTCTTTCTAGCTCTAAATAAATTGACTTTTACTTGATCTATTGTAATGCCTAAAGCTTCTGTAATTTCTTGGTACGAAAACTCTTCAATATCTCTTAGTTGAATAATTTGTCGCTGTTTTTCTGGGAGATTCTGAATTAATTGTTTAATTTTATTCATCGAATCATTTAATTCTGTTTGTTTATGGGGTGAAATTTTCGATGTTTCCAACTCCATATGAACAGCAAATGATTGTGTTTTTGAGTGCTTAGATTTTATTTTATCGAGTGTTAAATTTTTGGTTAACCGAACACACCAAGCCTCGATATTTTTAATCTCTTTCATTGAATCACGCTGATCCCATACCTTTATCATAACTTCTTGAACAATATCTTCTGCTTCGGCAACACTATGTATCATCTTTAAAGCAAACCGAAACAGCTTGTTTTTTAGAGGTAACACATTACTTTTGTAGGCTTGCAAATTCACTTGATCGTTGGTTTTACTTGGTTGTTATCAGCAATTCGGTCAAAAGACGATTCAAAAATAAAATTGTTACAGCCATTTTTTATTTTTATTCAAAAAAAGAGTTTTTTCTACACATAACTTTTTCTAACCATTTGTTAAAAAGCAGTAAAAAAGCTTCAAACTATAAGAAAACCTAGGCTTTCACGTTAATACTAGTAGATTTTGATTAGTTTGGAGTACAGTAATTATACAAAACCCAATTTGTTCAACTAGATAAAGTACACTATTTTTAGTGCATATTATCTAAAAAAACATGCAGTATGAAAAATTCAAAAAGAGGAGAACGTGCGCTAAAGTTATCTTCCGTTGCGTTCATGAAAGCAATGTTGCCTAAAATTATCGGAACGAATAAACCGAAAAAAAGGTATCAGCAACGGTCTGGATCAACGATCTCTGTTCAAAAAGAACAAACTTTACGTAGCTATCCTGGTGCTTTTTAAATACATTTTTTGGCTATAAAGTAGCTATAAAAACAATCAAAAAATCAGAAGAGTTGAACAATACAACCCATTGGGTACTTGTTCAACTCTTTTTTTAGGAATTGACCAGACCTTTTACGGAAATTTGAACGAAGGACACTATATTTAATTTTCATCTAATTGTGATTCTATATTATTTGTGAAAAAAATTGATGTTTTACTGCTAAAAAGTTTTGTTGGGCCATTTATCGTGACCTTTTTGATTGCACTATTTGTGTTAATCATGCAATTTCTTTGGATTTATATTGATGAAATTATCGGAAAAGGTGCAGGAATATTTATCATTATCGAATTGATCTCTTACCTTTCTTTATCGCTTTTTCCAATGGCCTTGCCCATCGGAGTATTGATTTCTTCGGTAATGGTGATGGGAAATTTAGCAGAACGCTATGAATTAGCGAGCATGAAATCGGCAGGTATGTCGTTGAATCGAATCATGCGACCATTGGCGATTGTAGCCACTGGAATAGCAATTTTCTCCTTTATTTGTGCCAATTATCTCATTCCGATCACTAATCTACAATTCAAATCTCGTTTGTATGATATTCGTAAATCTAAACCAACTTTGAGTTTGGAAGAAGGTGTTTTTAATGATGATTTTCAAGGATTTACAATTTATTTAAAAGAAAAATCCGAAAATGGAAGAGACATCAAAGATATATTAATTTACAACCAGAATACCTCAGATGGAAAAATCAATCAAATTGCAGCAGAGCGAGGCGAAATGTACACGACACCAGATGAACGGTTTTTTGTAATGAACCTATTTAATGGAACTCAAAGTCAGGAAATTAATAAACGAACCGAAAAAGGGAAACGGAATTATTCTTTCGTACGCACCAATTTTAAAGAATATAAAAAAGTATTTGATCTTCGAGAATTTGATTTAAAAGAAACAGAAACGGATCTATTTAAGTCACATCAGACCATGTTGAATGTTGGGCAATTGATGGATGCTGTTGATTCTATTGATGTCAAAATTGATACCAGACAAACCAAATTAGAAAAGCATTTTGTTCAATTTTTACACTTCGAAAAAAAGCGAGATACCGTTCTATTCAATCAAAAACCAACCAAACCTATTACATCTTCTGAAACCTATCCTGATAGCAAAAAATTGATCAAAAATAAGGCGGATACCACATCTACAAAGAAGGTTGTTGAAGTCCCAGAAAAGAATACTGCCAAAAATTCAATTTCAAAAAACAGAAAGCCTAAAACAGCCAAAAAGAAATTTGATAACAAAAATATACTACAACAAAATCAGTTTGAATCGCTGGATACCGTCAGAAGTATTTTAACATTATTTCAAGAAAAGGATCAAAAAAAGCTACTTCAAAAAGCATTAACCAATGTGCGTAGTATCAAAAGTCAGACCATTGGATCGGTAACCTCACTGAGGCGTGAAAAAGAAATTCGAGTCAAACATGTCCATGAATTACACATGAAATTCTCGATGGCTTTTGTATGTATAATTTTTCTGTTTGTAGGTGCGCCAATGGGTGCTATGATTCAAAAAGGAGGCTTCGGTTACCCTATTTTGATTTCTATTCTGTTTTTTACACTATTTATAATTATGAATATTTCTTTTGAAAAACTAGCTGAAAGTTTAGTGATTTCAGGAGAAATGGGGGCTTGGTTTCCTTGTCTGATTCTTGCATTGTTCAGTTTATTTCTAAATTACAAAGCCTCTAAAGATGCTAAAATTGAAAATATTGGTCAATATTTCAGTAAAATAGCTGCTGTTTTTAGTCGTAAAGCCACCTAAACCACTGTTAAAAAATGTTTTGATTTTCTGTACTTTTGCAGCATGAAACGACTTTGGACATCCAATCGACTTTTTGCACGTTTGTTTATTTTTTTCACCATTATTGGAGCAACTCTTTCTTTGTTGATTAACAAAGGAGAAGCCATTTTATTTTTGAATAACTATCATAGCTTCTGGGGCGATTTGTTTTTCAAATATGCGACTAAACTAGGAGAAGAACCTCTCTATATTTTTGGGATAATTCTCTTCTTATTTGTTAAACTAAGACATGCGGTTTTAATTCCACTTACAGGAGTTGTTGTTTTAATAAGTAGCTATTATTTGAAGTCCTATTTCGCTGTTTTTCGTCCAGCTACCTTCTTTAAAGATACCGAATATTATAATTTGATTCATTGGATTGAAGGGGTGGATTTGTATGTGGAAGCCAATAGTTTTCCATCTGGACATACTATGTCTGCCTTTGCTTTATACGGACTTATGGCATTTTTATTACCATTCAAAAATTGGATGGCTGGTTTATTTTTTTCGATTGCGAGTATTGTAGGGTTATCAAGGGTTTATCTCGTCCAACATTTTTTTGTGGATGTATATGCAGGAATGATTATTGGGATTCTGATTGCAGTTACAATGTGGTGGATTCAAGATCGTATCTTTTCAGAAAATGAGTGTTGGTGGAATCAGCCAATTCAAGCCCTATTTAGCACAAAAACTAAAGCAAGTAACAGATTGGAAAAAACTAATCCGTAGAATTTGAAAGCTGTTCTTTCAAACCTAATTCTTTTCCTCTTTCAATCATAAATTGATACGCCGCATCATATTCATTAGGAATATCACCATCCAGAATAGCTTCACGGATTGCTGTCTTGATTGTTCCAACTTCTCTCGAAGGTGGAATATTAAAGGTCAACATAATCAATTCTCCAGAGATAGGGGGTTGCCAATTTCGCAATTGATCCTTCTCCTCTACCGCTTGGATTCGTTCTTTGACGATTTTATAATTCTCTAAATATCGTTTTACTTTTTTGGGGTTTTTAGAAGTGATATCTGCCTCACACAAAAGCATCAAGTCATCAATATCATCACCTGCTTCAAATAATAAACGCCGAACTGCTGAATCTGTAATATTTTCTTTGGTTAATGAAATAGGTCGTAAATGTAGTCGAACCAACTTTTGGACGTATTTCATTTTACTATCTAAAGGTAATCTCAATTTTTTAAAAATTCTTGGCGTCATCGCTGCTCCCAATGCTTCATGACCGTGAAACGTCCAACCGTGTTTGGGGTCAAATCGCTTAGTTGGTGGTTTTGCAATATCGTGCATAATTGCTGCCCATCGCAACCAAAGATCATCCGTTTTTTTAGATAGATTATCAAGCACTTCTAAAGTATGATAAAAGTTGTCTTTATGTCCTTTTCCATTACGAATTTCCACACCTTGCAATTCTGCCAATTTAGGAAAAATCAGATGCAATAATCCAGTATCAAATAACAATTTGAAACCAACGGATGGTGTATCGGCTAATATAATTTTATTTAATTCTATCAGTATGCGTTCAACGGAAACAATGTTGATCCGATTTTTGTGTTCTTTGATACCTACAAGTGTTTCAGGAAGGATATCAAAGCCTAGTTGTGTTGAAAACCGTATCGCTCGCATCATCCTTAGAGGATCATCAGAAAAGGTTTTGCCTGGTTCGAGAGGTGTTCGGATGATCTTACGTTCTAAGTCATAAATCCCTTTGAACGGATCAATAATCTCTCCAAAATTAGAAGTATTTAAACTAACGGCGAGCGCATTGATCGTAAAATCTCGTCTGTTTTGATCGTCTTCCAATGTCCCCTCTTCTACGGTAGGTTTTCTTGAATCAGAACGGTAAGATTCCTTTCTTGCTCCTACAAACTCAATTTCTAAATCTTTATGTTTTAACATCGCAGTGCCAAAACGTCGATAAACAGCAACTCTTGGTCTTGGACGTAATTTTAAGGCCAAATGCTCTGCTAAACGAATCCCGCTTCCAATACAAACAATATCCATATCTTTTGAATTTCTACCCAATAACCGATCTCGAACATAGCCCCCAACAACATAGGTGGGATAACCAAGTTCCTCAGCTGTTTGCTCGATGAGTTTAAAGATTTTTCGTTCGTGTGGACGGATATTAAAAACCAATGGAAATAGAGATTTATAAAAAGTGAACTAAACGAATCAGCAAAAAATAGTCTGATAGGCTATTTAACCAGCAAGATTAATTTTGAGTTCCTTTGATCGTTGATGTTTAGTAAAATAAAGAATGCAAAGATAAGATTTGGCTTTGATTTAATGAACTTATATATCAACAAAAAAAGGCTCTCCAGATAATTCTGAAGAGCCCCATAAGTCGAAACTTATATATTTATATTCAACTATTTCTCGTTACGGAATTTTTTCAAAATATGTTCCATTTGCTTGCCTGCTGCTTCACGACCACCTAAACCAAATGAAAGTGCTACTGCTACTGCAATTGATCCCAATGTTAAACCGAATGCAAGGTTAACGATTTCGTCTGCTACATCCATCGTGTTTAGTGCAATTGCTAGAAACAAACCTAGTGTTGCATATCGAACGATTGATGATAAAAATGAATCATTAACAGCATTTGCCGCAATTGTAGAAATGAAATTACCAACACCCAGAATAACTAATCCAAAGAATATTTGTCCCGTTATTTCTAAGAGATTGTTCAAGATCTCAGATAATTGAGTCAATTCTAAAGTTTCAACTGCTTGGATAATTCCAGTAAACATAAGGAAGAAAAACAATACATTGCTGATCAATGTTGACAATGACTGACCATTACCCATCATACTAGTTAACCCTAGTCTGGAAGTCATGTTATCCATTCCTAAATTACGTAATAATTCTGCAACAATACCAGTTACATATTTACCTACATAATAGAAGACAGCAATTATAATTCCTGCAACAATAATCTTAGGTATTGCTAAGAATAAAGCATTTAGCATATCAGTTGCTGGTTCTGATATTGTACGCATTCCAAGTGCGTCTAAAGCTGCTATTAGAATTGGAATAAATACAATGACAAATACGATTTGCTTCAATAATTTTCCTAAATCAATAGAATTTTTAAGTCCCATTCTTTCAGAAAAACTATCAATAGAAGTTGCTGCTAAGCCTACTAATTCAGAAACTATTGTTGCAATGATATAACCTGCAAAACCAATAATACCTGCTAAAATAATTCTTGGAATAGCATCAAAAAACTGTCCAACCATTGATTTTATAGGATCTAAAACATTATTGACACCTAACATTTCTAAAACAATCATTAGGACAATCAACATGATTAAATAGTACACCAACTTCGAAAAGAAAGCTTCTGGACTAAATGAAGAACTTGCACCACGAAAAAGACGGTTATCTAAATCTGTTTTTCTTAATAATTTACCAGTTAATCCCCCAATTGCCTTTGCAATGAAAAAACCGATAATTAAAACCAATAATGCACCTAGTACACCTGGCAATAAATTTCCAATAGATTGGAGAAAGTTTTGAAAAAATTCCTGGAATTCAGGCATAGTATGTAAATTTTTAAATGATAAAATTAGATTGTTAATTAAGAGATGTTTCTACTAAATATGAAACGTAATTTGTATGTTTTGACGGGATTAATAGTCATAAGTAACATTTTTTCTTAAAATTTTCTTAAAATTATTTGATAGACTATAAATGTATATCATATGGAAGTTGTATTTGTTCAATGCGACGTTAAAAACCCACTATTTTTTGTTAAAAAAAATATAAAACTACCTTATAACTAAAATCTAGTTGATTAAACTAAAATTTAGTTATACATTTGTTGTAGAAATAAAAGAACAGAATATGAAGCAACTTACTCAACGGGAAGAACAGATTATGCAAATTCTTTGGAAACTTAGAACGGCATTCGTCAAAGAGATTATTATGGAGATGGGTGATCCTAAACCTCCTTATAATACCGTCTCTTCTATAATCAGAAAATTAGAATCAGAAGGAATTGTTGCACATGAAGCTTTTGGAAAAACACACCGCTACTACCCTGTTTTACAGAAAGAGGATTATAAAAAATCGACCATCCAACGATTGGTTGATGACTATTTTGGTGGTTCCCCAGAGCAAATTTTGTCTTATTTTGTAAAAGAAGAAAAGTTGGATGCCGAGGAAATCAATAATTTGTTAGAACAACTAAAAAACTAGAATTATGATTTCATTTCCACAGTTCTTACTAGAATCGAGTATTTGCTTACTCGCTTTTTATCTTTTTTATTATGTCGCTTTAAGAAAGGAAACCTTTTTTCAACTCAATAGACTGTTCCTTCTATCTAGTCCTTTTTTCGCCATTGCTATTCCGTTGTTGAATATTAATTTACAACAAAATACGCTTGAATCTACCTCAAATTCGTTTGACCGAATGTTATATCCTGCGGTTCAACAGGTACAATCTGTCAATTCCTTTATCTGGCAGAATATCAGTCAACCAACAGCAGCTTTTTCTCTATCGCTAGGTGAACTATTACTGATTTTCTACTTTATTGGTGTTGGTATTATGCTGATTCGATTGGTTTTGGGAATGGTTCGCCTTTTTAAATTAATTCGTAAAAACAAACAACTAAAATCGAAAGGTTATACGGTGGTGGAAATGGATCAACAGTTTCCTGCTGCTTCTTTTTTTAGTTATATTTTTTGGAACGATCAGCACATTCCTGATGATAAAAAACTCATTTTTGAACATGAACTCGTACACGTCCGTCAATTTCATAGTTTAGATGTATTACTGATGGAGTGTTGGGTGATTTTAAAGTGGTATAATCCCTTAATCTATTTATATAGAAACGCATTGCAAACCACACATGAATATATTGCCGATCAGTATGTTTCTCAAAAAGCATCTTCTGTTTATCAATATGCTTCCCTGTTGCTACAACATGCTCAAGATCAATCTTGTACACCTTTGCTAAATACTTTTGCCGCTTTAATCAAAAAGCGTTTGGTGATGCTCGGTCAGTCTAAATCTAAATGGTATCGAAGCCTCAAATATTGTTGGAGTATTCCTCTGTTCGGTGTTTTGATGTTACTATTTTCTTTCAATCTAGTAGATGAAATTCCTAAAAATTCATTGACCAATTCGTTGAGTGCTATTGAGCATTATTTAGAAGATTTAGGTGACAAAACGGTACTTTCTATTGAAAAAAATCATCCATATCAACCCGTTTTAGAATGGGGCGGAGTCGAATTTGGATTGACCAAACAAGCAAATGACCGTTCGTTGGATTTTGAAATAAAAACAATATCTGCAAATGCTTTTCAGCAAATTAGTACACAACCATTTTTAATAAAAAAGTTATACGAAACAAATCCTATTCTATCATTTGAAGCCGTTATAGAAACATCTGATCATAAATTGTTTTCTTATAGAAATGAGTTTTCTACCTTAAGAGAAGCAACTTCCAAGTTGACAACAGATTTTACCTTATATTTAAAATTACTCGATTCAGAAGGCGAAACACACTACTCAATTCTATCTATCGGAGAAACATTTGGTTTATATCGAGATCAAATTAATCAGAATTATTTTTTCAATCAACCTACTTATTTCAGTTACACGATCAGTGATTACATTAAGTCTAAAGATTTACAAAATGTAGGTCAAAACCAATATTATTTAGAATGGAGTGATAAAAAATTTCAAGCGATCAAATCGGGAAATCCGATGAAAGAGCCTTTTGATATTCAATCACTTTCTTTATCTGAATTTGAACAGTTACGAAATGAAAATTTCAATCTGGTTTATAATAATAGTTGTTTACTCATTGATAGTGTATACACCATGGTCACTAATGAAACGGGGACTCAATACAAGTGTAAAGATCAATGGAATGATTTGGCTTGCAATCGTAATTTCTTATACGAAATCAAACAAGACGCTACTGTTTATTTGGTTATTAGAACCAAATTGGGTGATTTATTTTCGTCTATTATTTCGGTTGGAAATGAGCCGACTTTATATTTAGAAGATGAACAATTTTATTCGGAAATGCAAAAGTATACGCATTTCCCAAATGCGAATCCACAGGTTGAAAAACTCCCAACTGACGATTATCAGTTGTTTTGGGGAGATTTGAGTATTCAATTGAGCAAAGAATCTTCTAAAAAATCCATTAGCGGACAGACGGAGATTACACGATCACAGTTTTTAAAATCACTAAAAAAAGAACCTGTTTTGGGTTTGGTAAAGGGTCAATTATTCGATCAATTGTCATTCAATATCAGCCTCCACTCTTCTAAAATGAACCGTGGATTCTCAGTTGGAAACCTTTCAAGTAGTTCTGAAGATTCTGCTTACTTTGACAATGCGCTTTTAAAGGAAATAGAAAATCATATTCAAGACATTGACAAAATTAATCTCAATCAAATTCGATATACAGATTTAGAACAAGCACCTATCAATGCCACTATTTTCTTAAAAGATGATCCTATATATGAAACTAGAAAAATTAGTAAAAGAAATAAATATTTTCATTTTCACTGGGGTTTAATGGATGTGCATTTGACCAATGAATCTCAAAAGCAATTTAAAGCAACCATGGAAATCTCGAAGACAGATTTCCAAAAATCCATTACCCAAAGTCCTGTTTTGACATCAAGTAAAAAAGGGGTTTTCAATAAATTCGGTTTTGATTTATCATGCAATAATGAAAAATATTCCGTCCTGTCTACCCTCAATTACCCCGACGATTATACCAATTCTTTAGATGTCGATCAGGTTATAAATACTGTAAAAGTTGGTGATACTTTTTTACTCAAAAAGGTAACTGCCAATTCATTAGAAGAAGAGTTGATGTTGAAAATAATAATCACAGAACCTACAGCATTGAATCTTAAAACAGAAAAATATCAAGATCGTATGGTTTTAGATTGGAGTGGGTTTGATTTCGACTTACGCCAATTAAATACTGGAAATAGAACACCTACAAAGACGAAACCCATTACGCTTTCACCTTATTTTTTCAAGAGCATTGTTTGCGATCAACCGATGTTGTTTCATAAAGGACAGCTCAATACTATCGTTGAAGCAGCAGTTGTTATTAAAGATGGTGAACTAGTAGAACATGCAAAAACGAACGATTGGGAGCATCGAGATGAAATTATTAGTCTACTAGAATATGCTTGCGAAGAATCACAAATCAGTTTATTTTTCAAAACTAAAGAAAAAAACAACTATATACTTCAGTTTCGTTTATCAGAAGCTTTAGTGGATGAGACCATTCTTTTCGGGCAGGATTCTACTCAAATCTTTAATCATTTAGTACAGGATTATTCTAAAAATACAGCCAAAAGCGAGCAAGAAAGAATGCAAGCCAAAACAAAACTTAAACTCCCATTTTCAGGTAAAAAAGTTGAAGTTATCTGGGGGACAAATACCTATTTGATGGAAGAACGAAACAACAGTTTTGGGCATCGTTTAGATAGTTATATTTCTTTAAACGAATTGGAAGCTCAACTCAATCAACCTGTACAATTTAAAGCAGATAACAAAATTGAAACACCGGCAGAAATTCATTTATTTGGTTACAATCAAACCGCGAAAGAGCATTATAGATATGTTTTGACTAATAATGATAATGAGTTTATTTTTTCGACAACAGATAAACAAGATATTTTAAAAAATGCTGCAAATTCAGGTCAAATACACTTGAGTTTTAGTTTTAAAAACCTTGATCTTGGAAAAGATGCCGTACCGATTGGAATTGCGAGTATTAGTTTTAGTTTTTCTGGTTCAACCAATGATTGGAAGCCGACCATTACAACTCAAAAGTTTGATGCGACTGGACAGCCATTTCCATTTCAGATGGTCAATCGAACCAATCGACATACCTTAGTGCGAATGGACACTACGAGTAAAAAATATGATTGGATGGTCAAATCCTATCAAAATAATCCTGCGGTAGACCTCATTCATATTGATGGATTTAAAACCCATCAACGAGTTATTTCTAATAGCGGCATTACAAAACTTAAAAAAGAGGATATTAAAAGGCAAGAAATCTTAAACAAAGACGCACTTAATCCAATGATCTACCCAGATTATTACGATTTTGGTGTCAAATACATCTCTCTTTTTTGGCGAGATTTTAAGGCTAGTTCTTTTGATACAGAAATTTATTGCCTAGAAGATTTCAAGAAAGCGGACGGAAAACTAGAATTGCACATTGATGATATAACTCATAAAATTCTACAATTTGATCTATATATTATCGACGAAGAAGGCGTGACCACTCATTTTGTTTCGGATAAAACCAATCGAAAAGAAATCAAAAAAGCCATTAAAAATGCAACTGAACGGATGACTTTTGTCATCAATCGACTCCTAATTGAGTCTCCTGATGGAATGATTCAACATTTTCCAATGCAATTTAACTTCTATTTAGAGTGATATAAATCAACCTATTTATTATTAGTAATTACAAATTTCAAGTTATACCAAACTTGTGTAGGATACTTATTGCCAATTAATTATGTTCGAGGTCATTTTGAAAAGAATGACCTCTTTTTTATTACTTTAATGCACTACTTCTCAGTTGATCTGATAATTCTTTACCCAAGTAACGATCAATGATAGCATGAACGGCATACAAAGCAGGAATTAATATAATGGCTACACCTAATTTATAAGCATAATTCACTAACCCAACCGCTAAAAAAAGGGAAATTTCCCACTGTGCCGGGCCTAACACAAAGGCTATATATAAGACCACAAATGAATCAATTAATTGTGAAACTGCGGTGGAAGCCGTTGCCCGAAACCAAACTTTATCTTGTCCCGTCATCACTTTGACTTTATAAAAAACAAAAGCATCTACTACCTGTCCGATCAAAAAAGCCACCAATGACCCTATTATAATCCAAAGTCCTTGTCCAAAAATTGTTGAAAAAGCAGCCTGGGCATCTGGAACACCCTGATTTTGATAACTATTGACCCACCATCCAGCAGGTACCAATTCAATTGCACCAAAAACCATAAAAAAACCATAGCCAATCAAAACTGCCGTAAAATAGGATAAAAATTGAACACCTTTACGACCATAATATTCATTGATAACATCGGTCATGATAAAAACAATGGGCCACAACAAAACCCCTGCCGTCAACATCAACGAACCTTGATGACCGAATAAATTCCAGTTGAGAGGACTGAAACCTAGTGTTTCTTCTAATGCAAATATTTTAACGCCAATAAACTCTGCGACAATCGCATTAGTAATAAAAAAACCAGCCAGTATGATAAATAATCGAATTTCTTTTTGTTGTAACATCATTATTAAATCCTAAGTATGGGTAAGATTTTGTTTACTTTTTATCTATTTCCGTTCGTTTTAATCCTAATTAATTTTAATTTTGCTTCTATTATTTTTCATAGGGAAGTTCATGCTGTAACAGTTGTATGAACTTCCCTCGTTTTTTATAATTATCAATTAACCAATGGAAACCACTAATCTAGTTAAATATTTAGACCAATTTACAGAAATGCTCATTGATTTTGCACCAAAATTTGCGACTGCTGTTGCAATATTACTGATTGGGTTTTGGATTGCAAAGAAACTTACCCGATTAGCTTCAACAGCTATGCAGCGTTCCAGCTTAAATGCTGAAATTACTGATTTTTTGGGTTCTTTAATCAACATAGCGTTAAAGATGCTTGTTATTCTTGTAGCTGCTAGCCTAGTAGGCATCGAAGTAACGGCTTTGGTAGGAATGCTAGCTGCGATAAGTTTTGCTATTGGAATGGCATTGCAGGGAAACCTAGCCAATTTTGCTGCCGGAATTAGTATTATGGTGCTTCAACCTTATAGAATTGGTGATTGGGTAGAAATTTCTGAGAAGTTTGGTCGTGTAGAAAGTATCCAAATTTTTTATACTACAATCGTTACACCAGGTCAAAAATCGTTGATTATTCCAAATGGACAGGTGATGGAAAATATTATTACTAATTTTTCTGCAAAAGGACATATTTGGTTGGAACTAACGGTTCAAATGCCCTACGGAGAAAGTTTTCCTAGAGTAAAAGAGATACTGAACGAGGCGATTCGTAGCGTACCCAATGTATTACAAGAACCTGCACCACAAATTGGCATTGAAGGGTTCGATAGCCACAGTATTACCATCGGAGTGCGTCCGTTTATCCACCCAGATAATTTTTGGGAGGTCACATTAACAGCTAATGAAAGCATCAAAAATGCTTTTAGTAAACACAATATTCAAGTTGCATATTCTGAAGGAATTGAGTTAGGAAAAATTGGGCAATAAGTCAACGTTTATAAAAACAAATCATGGGAAAAATATCGATCAACATCAAGTCAGGTAAAATTGCTAAACAGAGCGATGTCATTATTGGTATCGACTTAGGCACAACGAATAGCCTAGTTGCCTATATCCATGAAAATAAGCCTATTGCAGTTAAAGGAAAAGATGGAAAAAGTACACTCGTGCCTTCTATCATCCATTTTGCGCCTGAAAACGAAATTGTTGTTGGAGAAGCTGCTAAACTCAAACTGATAGAAGAACCTCATAATACCATCTACTCCGTTAAGCGATTAATGGGAAAATCATATAATGATCTGTCTGAAATTCAATCCTATTTAGGCTATAAAATTCTGGACGAAGACACTGATAGTTTGGTCAAGATAAATGTTCAAGATAAATATTATACGCCTATTGAATTATCCGCCGAAATTTTAAAAGAACTTAAAAAACGTATTGAGGAAGAACTTGAAGCTACCGTTTCAAAAGCTGTGATTACTGTTCCTGCTTACTTCAATGATGCACAACGTCAGGCTACTAGAGATGCTGGAAAATTAGCAGGTTTGGATGTTTTGCGAATTGTCAACGAACCCACAGCAGCTAGTTTAGCTTATGGTTTCGATAAATTGGCTGAGGATGCACAAACGATTGCTGTGTATGATTTGGGTGGTGGAACTTTTGATATTTCTATTTTAAAAATTGATAATGGAATTTTTGAAGTTTTATCAACCAATGGAGATACGTTTTTGGGTGGAGATGATTTTGATAAGGCGATATTAGATTATTGGTACAAAACTTATGATATTAAAGCTACTTCTTTAGAGACGGATAGAAGCTTTGCACAAGCCTTACGCTTGGCTGCTGAACGAGCAAAAAAAGCATTAAGCTCTACGGAATCTTTTTCTGAAACAGTACACAATATTGATTTAAGTTTAGATATAGAGACATTTGAAACTCAAATCAAATCATTAGTTAATCGAACGATAACTGCTTGTCAATCAGCTTTATCTGATGCAAAACTCAAAGCTATTGATATCGACCATGTCATCATGGTCGGTGGATCAACCCGAGTACCTGCGGTAAAAAAAGCAGTTGCTAATTTCTTTAATCAAGAGGTGTACGACAAACTCGATCCAGATGAAGTGGTGGCATTGGGTGCTGCTATTCAAGCTGATATTTTGGCTGGGAATCAAAAGGAAATGTTATTGTTGGATATTACGCCGCTTTCATTGGGTATTGAAACGGTTGGTGGTTTAATGGATACGATCATTCCAAGAAATTCAAAAGTACCGATCAAGGCAGGACGAAATTATACGACTTCCGTAGATGGTCAAAAAAATCTGAAAATTGGCGTTTATCAAGGAGAACGTGATTTAGTGGAACACAACCGAAAGTTAGGTGAGTTTATTTTAAGTGGTATTCCACCGATGCCAGCAGGTTTGCCCAAAATTGAAATTCAATTTATTATCAATGCCGATGGAATTTTGAAAGTGAAGGCCATGGAACTGCGTTCTGATATTGAAACAGAAATCGAAATCCGTTCACAATATGGAATCAGCGAGGAAGATATGGCAAAAATGTTGATGGATTCAATTCAAAACGCAGAAGGAGACATGAAACAGCGAGCGTTGCTTGAAGCCCGAAATGAAGCTAATAATATAATTTTAGCGACTAATAAATTCCTCGTTCAAAATGATTCAATTCTTAGTGAAGAAGAAAAAAGTCAAATCAAAAAACTACATCAATCTTTAAAAGAAACTGTTGCAGGAACAGATAAAGATGCGATTAATAAAGCCATGGAAATATTAAATGAGTATTCTGCTCCTTTAGCACATCGAGCTATGGATGCCAATATTCAAGCGTCATTAAAAGGAACGAAATTATAAAAAACTCAATTCCCGTTATTTTTTTTCTTGGTTTTTGCCTTCTGTTCCCGTTCTTTCAACTTGAATGGAATAGCTAAATCAGTTGTGGTTTCACCTTCTTTGGTTTTCCAATTAGGCCCTTCTTTTAGTAATCGTATAGCTTCTTCATCACAACCATATCCAACCGATTCTTGCACTTCTACATTCTGAGGTATTCCGTTTTCATCAATTTCAAAACGGAGCTTGACGATACCTTCTACTTGTTTAGCTGCCGCAGATTGAGGATATAATAACTGCTCGTCTAAATATTTGTAAAACTGTTCGTATCCATCTTTCGGGTACACACTAATATCTGTATCTAAATATTGAACAACGGAGTCCCGCTCTCTGGATGAATAACCTGTGATAGAAACGGCATCTAATTGAGCATTGGGTACTAAAACAAATTGATGAATCGAATCCTGTTGAGGTATATGGCTGACTTCTTCAAATCCAATATATGAAACAATAATCGGATTTTGAAAGTCTACCAATTTGAGTTCAAACTGTCCATCGAAGTCAGTCATCACACCATTTTCTGTGTTCATTTCTGTAATTGTTGCACCAAAAATAGGTTCACCTTCTGCATCCAGTACAAAGCCCTTTACTAAATTGTTGATGGTGTCTAATTGTCCGCTAGCAATACTATATTCAGTAACAGCAGATGCTATACTAGATTCTGCCACCTCTTCTTCTTCTGTGTAATCGATGTTCGCCATTTCTTCGAAGTATATAGATGTACTATCAAAAATATCTGCATCTGCGTATGATAATGTATCTTCAATAGTATTGACTTGAACATTTGAACGTGCCATTTCCGTAGAAACAATTTCTATTTCTTCCTTTTCTAACTCTAGAATTTCATGTTTGAGTTCGTCAACTTTTTCTGTGTTTTGTATAGCTAAATCAAAAGGTTCTTGATTAGCAGCTTCTTTTTTCGATGGAGTTTGTAGGGGTGTTTGTATCCGTTTTTTAACATTCGAGGCGATCAATGATTCCTTCTTAGGTTGATTTTCGATTCTATTATCTTCAATGGAACTAATTTCTTCAACATTTTCAGCGATATCAACATCTTTTTGAACTTCTATTTGATCGTAAGTCTCTGACGGAGTCAACTTATCTTGTTGATGAGCCACTACAGATTCGTTGAAATATACACCCTGATTGAACCACCAAAAACTACCAAAAACCAATAATAAAATAGCAGCTACCGCAGCAGTTCGTTGTATCAAAAAAACGACTCTACTTCTTTTCTTTGCTCTTACCCTATTTTTCAGACGCTTGTCCAATATCTCCAAACGGTTCTGATGATTTCCTTTGTTGGATTGATAACCATCTATTGCATCTTTTAAAAAAGGATCATTATTCGTCAGTTGATCCAACGATGGCTTGGCATTGACGTCACCGTTAAGCCAATTGCGCAGTAGAGTTTGAATAGTATTTTGAGTTTTTTTACTCATTCTTTAAGGTGGATTGCTCCATACATTTTTTTAGATTACGTTTTCCATTTTGAATATTGGAACGCACTTTGGATAAATTTTCTGATTTTATTTCCGCTATTTCTTTGTAAGATTTCCCTTGATAATAAAACAGTTGAATACATACTTTTTGTTGTTCGGGTAGCTGACTTATACATTTATTTAACGCTTCTTCTTTAATAGTGGTTTCTAAAATGTAATCATCATCAATAGGATGCGAAATATCTAAAGATTGCATAAATTCTGGATCAAAATGTATATTTAATGCAGATTTATTTGATTTTCGTAGTTGCATCAAGCAGTAATTCTTAGCAAAAACATGCAACCATGACCTAAATTTTTGGATTTCATACTTTTTAACCTTCACGACTAATTCTTCGAAAATAGACATGACAGCATCTTCTGAATCGTTTGAGTTTTTAAAATATTTTAAACAAACCCCGTACACTAATTCCATGTAACGTCCGTATAATTTTCCTAAAACTTCTACATCTTCTGACTTTTGGTATAATTGAACCAAGTCTTCATCAGATAATTCAGCCTTATTTTTAAAAAAACGGAGCATTTAATTCTTGAGATTTTTACTTTAAGTATAAATATACAAAAATCGCCTTGATTCGATGTCCGAACCAAGGCGATTAATAGTTTCAATATATTGGAAAACCGAAATTAATTGATTTCTAATAATTCAACATCAAAAATTAAAGTAGCAAAAGGTTTGATGTCTCCACCTGCACCTCTTTCGCCGTAAGCTAAGTTGTATGGTACAAATAACTTCCATTTTGAACCTACTGGCATCAACTGTAATGCTTCTTGCCATCCTTTGATAACACCATTTACTGGAAACGAAGCAGGTTGACCACGATCATAGGAACTATCGAACACAGTACCGTCCAATAATGTTCCGTGATAATGTGTAGTTACTTTATCGGTTGCTTTAGGTTTTGCTCCCGTTCCTTCTGTTAATATCTTATATTGAAGCCCACTTGGCAAGGTTACAACACCATCTTTTTTACCATTTTCGATAAGAAAATCTGCTCCTTCACGAATTGCCCCTTCATTTTTCTTAGCAGCCATTTCGCCCATATATTTTTCAAAATTTGCGCTCGCCGTTTCTAACGGAATATCCAGTTCGTTACCAGATAATACATCATTGATTGCTTTTGATACAGATGCTGATTCCAGACCTTCAATACCTTGTTGTTTTAAATTTTGTGCAATTAAAACGCCTACGCTGTAGCTAATAGAATCCATAGATTGATTTTGTGCAATAAGAGGTGCATTTGTAAATAACAACGCCCCAATTATCAGGATAAATAATTTATTCATATTATGTTTACAATTTTAGTAGAAACCTACTCTTGCTTCTCTAAAAGGCGCAAATATAGGTTATTTAAGATAAAAATTACTATTTGATTGAATTGTTTATTAGCTTTCCTTTATAGATTCGTTAGAGAAAAAACTAAAAATTGCTCCACCGTAATTGCGAACGTCAAAACAGTATGGATTATTTTGGAAGTCATTGTTAGAATCGTGTTCTATAATCAACCAACCTTCTTTTTTTAGTACTTTTTTTTCAAAAATAAGATTAGGTAATAACGGGATTTTTGGAAGATGATATGGTGGGTCAGCAAAAATAATATCATATTGATTTGTCGTCCGTTCTAAAAATGAAAATACGTCTATTTTTAGAACCTTCATCTCGGATTCAATTTCTAAATCACGTATCATTTTTTTAGCGAAAGTGATGCACTTTCCAAAATTTTCTACATAGGTTACATCTGTACAACCCCTTGAGATAAACTCATAACTTAGGTTTCCTGTACCACCGAATAGGTCAAGAATGTTAATATCTTCAAAGTAGAAATTATTATGTAGAATATTAAATAGAGCTTCTTTGGCGTAATCCGTTGTAGGGCGAGTCGGCCAATTATTGGCGGGCGGACTGAATCGTTTTCCCTTAAATCTACCACTGACTATTCGCATAATTTCAAACAGAATAAATCGTAATAAAAATGTGCCTTTGAAGCCGTAGCTTGATCTCCAAAGTGCATGAAATTTGGTAAAGTCAAGAAATTAATATGGCGAATATAACGATATAAATTTTGATAAATTTCAGATTCTTTTTCAATCATACCCATTAAAACTACAGGATTGGTCTCCGGCTTTAAACCAAATTGATCGTAAATCAACATCACATGATAGATAAAATCTTTAGAAGTTTGAAAAGGGAACGTATTACAAAAAATCAATTGCTGCCCATCAAACAAGGCAATTTGAAGCAGCCGATCTTTTACATTTAAAAATACTTGATGTCCTTTTTGGAGGTTCATAATATGATGACAACCTAGTAAAAAAGGAGCAAAACTATGATAAATTAATGCAGAAGGATAAGAAGTATGAATCCATTTTAATAGAGATTGATCTACTCCGTAAACAAGCTTTGTATCTAAGACAGGTAAATCAGAGACTTGAACGCTATCATGTTCATGTAACTCTACTAACTGTCTTAAATAAGTCTCTTTTTTGTCTTCCAGAAAGAGTGGATCAGGAATAAGTGTTGAACAATTGTTAAGAATAGCGAATTTAGTTTTCCGAAAAGGAAGTTGCAAAATTTTATCACTCAAAAAAACATCTTGAACGCTTTGTTTCAATGTATCCTGCCAATCGTCCGCATTTTTATACTTATAGCTACGAAGCAGCAACAAGTGATGCGTGGAATCAGTAATGGCATAAAAAAATCTGTCCATCCCCATAAGGATAGACAGATCATAAGAGGAACTTGATTTCTTAACGAAACCTTCTTCTTGTATGTCAGTAACTAGCATTACCAATTACCAGATAAACTTGGTTTATTCATATCTCCAAATTTAATCACTTTATTTGGATCATAAGAATCATCATATTTCGCATAACGGGGATCGGCATATTTCCCCATAAACTTATTGATTTTTGTACCAACTTCAACCACATGTACCAAAGTACTTTGATACGTTACAGTATCAGCAGCAATATCAAATGTTTCCCCATTAGAGTAAGGAACATAACGTAATGAATCTAAATTAATTCCTAACGATCGGATAGAATCAGCAGCCATTATGTAAGACGTATCATATTGAATTTCACCCGTAAAATTAGGATCATCAGGATCACCATAAACAGACACCAAAGAGAAGCTATCTGTTTCCAGTACTTGTTGTAAAGTATCAAAATTAGGGGCAAACTCATCCGTAACACCTCTGTACATTTCTTGTACTTGTCTGATTAATGACAATTTCGCCTCAACAGCATTTTCTCTTTTATCTTTTTCAGCTTTAAAAGCGATAGGCTCACGAATACTGTCAATTAATAGATAAGATAGAACAGCAATTATGGCAATAAGAACTAAGTTAATTACTACTTTCATAAAGTCTAAATTTCGATTTGATTGATTGCAATAATAATACTTTTTATTTAAAAAGCGAGCGTCTTTTCAATTTTTTATTATTTGAGAAATGATCTTAAATTATTCTCAACTCATATAGATGAAATTTTACATTTTTTTGGTGGATAATCGAATAAAAAAAGTTGATCTTTGTCAAAATAACTGTTTTTATTAGTTTTCAGAAAATTATGTCCGATAAAAAACCAATCATATTACTAAGTATTGAATCCTCATGTGATGATACTTCAGCGGCTATTCTAAAAGATGGTGTTGTATTAAGCAATTGTATCGCCAACCAAGAAGCACATAAATTATATGGTGGCGTTGTTCCAGAAGTAGCCTCCCGAGCGCATCAAAAAAATATTATACCAGTTGTCCATATGGCCATTCAAAAAGCAGGTATTGATAAAAAAGAGATTACTGCTATTGGATTCACTCGAGGGCCTGGTTTAATGGGATCGCTCATGGTAGGAGTTTCGTATGCAAAAGCCTTTGCGCTCGCCATGAATATTCCGATGATAGAAGTAAATCACATGCAAGCACATGTTTTAGCGCACTTTGCTGCCGATCCAAAACCTACCTTTCCATTTTTATGCTTGACGGTTTCTGGTGGACATACACAGATTGTTTTGGTCAAAGATTATTTGGATATGGAAGTTTTAGGAACAACTATTGATGATGCGGCTGGTGAAGCCTTTGATAAAACAGGTAAAATTCTTGGCTTAGACTACCCTGCTGGTCCGTTGATAGATAAATATGCTAAGTTGGGATCACCAATATTTAAATTTCCAGAACCCAAAATAGAAGGTCTAAACTTTAGTTTCAGTGGTTTAAAAACGTCTATCCTTTATTTT
Organism: Saprospiraceae bacterium; assembly: GCA_020628085.1. Classification (GTDB taxonomy): domain Bacteria; phylum Bacteroidota; class Bacteroidia; order Chitinophagales; family Saprospiraceae; genus JAHDES01. Next base: position 1,483 of record JAHDFQ010000019.1, on the reverse strand, counting down.
CTAAAAAAGGAACTCAAGACAAATCCAGATTTTATCAAAGAAAATTTGAACGATATTTGTGCTTCGGTTCAAGACCGAATTGTGTCTATTTTGATTAATAAACTCAAAAAAGCTATTGAACAAACAGGCGTAGATTCCATTGCAATTGCTGGCGGTGTTTCAGCTAACTCTGGTCTTAGAAATGCACTGACTGATCTCGGTAAAGAACAAAACCTACAGACCTTTATCCCTGAATTTCAATATTGTACAGACAATGCTGCTATGATTGGAGTGACGGCGTATTATAAGTATTTGAAAAAGGAGTTTGTTGGGCAGGATACGGTTCCTGTGGCTAGGATGAAGTTGTGAGGACGCTTCGCTGCAAGAGGCAAGACCGCTTCTCTTCAAGAGGCAAGACCCGAGAGCGTTCCTTCGGAACTTATAGAAATGAGACTCCAAAAGCGACTTTATTTGAGCGTCTCATTGGAGTCTCATTTCTATAAATGGAGCGCAGCGAAATGCTCTTGCATCTTGGAGCGAAGCGGTCTCAGCGCGAAGCAATTTCAAAACTCACCGTCCGTACTCGTTTGCTCACAAAACCATTGCCGTGGTCTTCTTCTAAAATCATGGCCTGTGCCTTTGGCATTTCAAATACTTCTTGCATATCATTGACACAACCGACTGGAACATTTTTGTTGTTAAGAGCAGTAATCAAATCAGAACGTAGCAGTTGACGAATGGGTTGACGGATTAAATCGGCGAGTGCTTTTCTATTCTTGACTCGTTCTGCATTGGTTTTATATAACGGATCATTTATTAAGCTTTCCAAATTCAGTACTTGACACAGATTATTCCATTGTCGCTCCGTGCCAACCGCTAGAATAATGGCTTTTTCGTCTTTGGTATAAAAAATATCTCCATAAGGTGCAATATTAGGATGCTGTGTACCCATACGCTGTGGAATATGATTGACCATCAAATAATTAGTAGCTTGATTAGCGAGAGAAGCGATAGCCGATTCTAGCAAAGAAGTGGTGACATAACTGCCTTTTCCAGTTTTATAACGATGTAAAAGCGCAATAAGAATAGCTTCTTTGAGTTGGTGTGCGGCTAAAATATCAATTAACGCCACAGGCATCTTGACGGGTTGTCCATCGAGTTCACCATTCATAAATAAAAAACCTGTTTCGGCTTGTAAGGCTACATCAAATGCAGGGCGTTTATCATCTGCCCCATAAGCAGTTAGGTGGGCAAATATAAGTTTTGGATTGATCGCTTTTAGTTGTTCGTAAGAACACTTCATATTAGTGGCTGAACGATCATTGAAGTTACTAATGACAATATCCGCATCTTTGATTAATTCATGTAAAACTACTTGGTCTTTGTTAGTCGATAAATCCAAAAACAAATTTTCTTTTCCCCAATTGACACAGGCATAATACGCTGCAAAAGGCGTGTCTTTGGATTCTGTTGGTAATCGCCAATTACGAGTGACATCACCACC
>JAHDFQ010000235.1 GCA_020628085.1 Saprospiraceae bacterium | reverse complement strand
GGACAGTGGGAATATGGTGGCGAGGCCTACGACTTGGCAGACCTAGCGGTTTATCTTTCAGATTTACAAAACAAAGGTGAATTACTAGCCAATATCGACACTGATACCTTTCAAAAAGCGGTAGCAAAAGGCTTAAACTTTAAATCCAATATTCCAACAGGTTATGGTTTAGGGAGTTCGGGTGCATTATGTGCGGGATTATATGCGATGTATGGAACAGCATCTAATGATAAAGATTTATTAACCATCAAAAAAGAACTCGCTCAAATAGAAAGTTTTTTTCACGGTTCGAGTTCGGGGATTGATCCCTTGGTGAGTTATCTACAACAAGGCGTTTGGATCAAATCTAGCTCCGATATTCAACTGGTCAATACTTCCTTTTCAGCATTTCAAAACGATTATGTTTTCTTTTTGGTAGATACGCATATTACTAGAAAAACTGCTCCGCTAGTGCAAGTTTTCCATGAGACGTGCCAGACAAATCCTTTTAACGAAGTCGTAAAAACACAGCTTGTACCTAGCACCAATCAAGCTATTACCGCTTTTTTAGAAGCTAAACCAACCACTCTTTTTCATTACATCCACGAGATCAGTACTATTCAATACAAATACTTACGTCCACTTATTCCCAATCTTTATCAACATATTTGGCAACAAGGCATCGAATCGAATTATTATAAACTCAAATTGTGTGGCGCAGGTGGCGGTGGTTTTATTTTGGGATACACCAATGACTTAGAAAAAACGAAAGCGAATCTACAAGGATTTGCCGTGCAAAGAATTATATAAATTCTGCTTCTAAAGTCAAGAGTTGACTTCAAGTCAACTCTTGACTAAAAAATATCTCTCCATAAATTGTAATTTCCTGCCAAGTTCAAGTATTTTAGTTTTTCAAAATAGATAAAGGCTATCCTTTTTTTATCAACCAACTAAAATTGAAGAAAAATGGGCGAACAGAAGGTTTCTCTTGTAGAAGATCAAGAACAAATGCAAGACTTTGTACGAAAACTCCTCAACGACGTACAAGCACTGGAATATATGCTAAAAAATGATTGGTTCGAGAAAGACATTACTCGAATCGGGGCAGAACAAGAAATGTGTATGGTTGATACCAAAACATTTAAGCCCGCTTGTATTGCGATGGAAGCCCTCGAAACCATGAAGAAGTACGAATGGGTAGAAACAGAACTAGCAAAATTCAATCTGGAAACCAATATGATTCCACGGGAACTCAAAGGCAAATGCCTGAGTCAGATGGAAAATGAAAATGTTAGAAACTTGACCCGTATTCGAGAAAAACTCGAAAAATTTGGGGCAGATATTATCTTAACAGGTGTTCTACCAACATTAAGAAAATTTGACTTGACACTCGATAATCTAACACCTAAAAAACGATATTTCGCATTAATGGAATCCATCAATAAACAATTGATCGGTAATTCTTATGAGTTGCGATTGAGTGGCATTGACGAATTATTACTCAAACATAGTTCGCCTATGTTAGAAGCCTGCAATACCAGTTTTCAAGTACATTTGCAGGTATCGCCCGACGAATTTGTCAAAATGTATAATATAGCTCAGGCCTTAGCTGCACCTGTCATGGCTATTTCTGCCAATTCACCTATTGTTTTTGGACGCCGATTATGGCATGAATCCCGTATTGCCATGTTCCAGCAAGCACTCGATACACGGACGACACACGAACACATGCGTGAACGTAGTCCACGAGTTAGCTTTGGAAACGGTTGGTTGAAGAAATCTATTTTAGAAATTTACCATGAGGATATTGCCCGTTTTAGAGTGTTGATCAGTAGCGATGTGGACGAAGATTCTATTGATATGATTCAAAAAGGCGAAGCCCCCAAACTACGAGCTTTACAGGTGCATAACTCTACGGTGTATCGTTGGAATCGTCCTTGTTACGGAATCAGTGACAATGGTAAACCACACCTACGTATTGAAAACCGGGTATTGCCTGCTGGGCCAACCATGCTCGACGAAATGGCAAACGCCGCTTTCTGGTTAGGTGCTATGGTGGGTATGAGTGATGAAATAGACGATATTAGAGAACATATTGAGTGGGAAGATGTGAGCGATAATTTTAGTAAAGCTGCCAAATTTGGAATTGATTCTAAGTTTACTTGGTTTAAAGATCAAAAAATAGCGGTTAGTGATTTAGTATTGAAAAAATTACTGCCTATTGCTCGAAAAGGTCTGGAAAAACGGAAAGTCAATAAAGCCGATATTGATCGCTATTTAGGTGTGATTGAGCAACGTGCAAAAAAACAAATGAACGGCGCACGCTGGCAATTACGGGCGTACAGCAAATTCTTAAAAGAAACCAGTCGAGACGAGGCATTGACCTGTTTGACCGCTTCCATTATTAAAAACCAACGCACAGAGAAACCTATTCATACTTGGAAAATGCCAGAACTCAACGATTTAACCCATTATCATCCGACGACTATTAAGGTAGAAGAATTTATGACTACTGATGTATTTACCGTTCAAAAAGATGATATTATAGAAATGGTAGCCGAAATGATGGATTGGCGAAAATTAAGATATATGCCTGTTGAGAACACAAAAGGCGAGTTGAGCGGTTTATTGAGTAGAAGAGTCATTTTACGACACCTTATTCGTAACAATAACCTCAATAAAAAAGTGAACACGGTTAAAGATATTATGGTAGAAAATCCAATTACAGTATCACCTAATGCGACGATCTTAGAAGCCATGCAGATTATGCGAGATAATGAAATTGGTTGTTTACCCGTTGTATTGGAAAAAGAATTGATTGGAGTGGTGACAGAAATGGACTTTGTCCGTATTTCAAGTCGTTTGTTAGAACGTTTAAAAAATGGGTAATGCTATCAACTAAAGCTTTAGAATATTCTTACGATAATCAACAGCAACTGCGCTTCCCTGATTTTACTTGTCAGCGAGGAGAACAATGGCTCATTTTGGGACAATCAGGTTGTGGAAAAACAACGCTGTTACATCTGTTGGGTGGACTCATGCCGCCACAAAAAGGAGAAATTGTTATTAACGATACACAAATAGATCAATTATCTACGGCGAAACTCGATCAGTTTAGAGGAAAAAACATAGGTATTATTTTTCAAAAAGCACACTTTGTTAACGCTATTTCTGTCGAAGAAAATCTCGCTTTGGCGCAAAGCCTTGCAGGCGTTCCGATTGATCGAAAACGTATTCATACCATTTTAAAACAACTCAATTTAGGACATAAAATACATGCTTCTACAAATAATTTGAGCCAAGGAGAGCAGCAACGAGTCGCTATTGCACGTGCTATTATCAATCGTCCGACTGTTATTTTAGCTGATGAGCCGACCTCTGCCCTCGACGATAAAAACTGTGCAGAAGTTGTTCGGCTATTGGAAGAACAAGCCAAAGAAGCCAATGCTGCTTTACTCATAGTGACGCATGATACGAGATTGAAAGAGTTGATTTCGAATCAGATTGAGTTGGTGTAGTTAGTATTGCTATTTAAGTAGAAAACAATTAAATTTGTAATTACATTGTAAATACAAAAGAAATTATGCAAATATCCATTGTTCAGATAGGAAATTCAAAAGGTATTCGATTAGCAAAAAACATATTAGAAAAATATGAGTTTACGGATAAGGTTGAATTAATTCTAAAAGAAGGTTTTTTAATTCTAAAACCCGTTAAAAAAGTACGAGATGGCTGGGATGTATCATTTAAAGAAATGGCAGCTAGTGGAGATGATGAATTATTGATTGATGATATATTTGAAGATGAAGAATTTAACTTATGAAAATCACACAATATGAAATTGTTATCATTAATCTAGACCCCACTATTGGACGTGAAATAAGAAAAACAAGACCGTGCGTCGTTATCTCTCCGAATGAGATTAACGATAACTTGAGGACTATAATAATCGCACCCATTACTTCAAAATCTAAAAGCTACCCTACAAGGGTTGAGATAAATCTAAATGGGAAAAAGAATTGGGTTGTCATTGAGCAAATAAGAACTATAGATAAAAGGCGTATTCATAAGAAAATCGGAAAAGTATCGGATATTGAAACCGTAGCTATAAAAAGAATTATCCAAGAAACTCTAGTCGATTAAAATTATTAGTCAAAAGTATTTTACTGAATACTACTTTCAAGAAAAAATAATCTACATTTTGAATCTTATAAAATTAAGTTGGAAGAACATTATTAACAAACCACTCAGTATGATCCTGAGTTTGGTATTGTTTGCTTTGGGTGTAGGAATGATTTCCATTTTGTTATTAATCAATCAACAAGTCAATGATAAATTTGATAAAAATCTAGCTGGAATTGATCTGGTCATCGGTGCAAAAGGAAGTCCTTTGCAGTTGATTTTAGGTTCGATGTATCATATTGATAATCCAACAGGAAATATATCGCTCAAAGAGGCTCGTCCTTTTTTAAACCCTAAACATCCGCTTATCAAACGAGCTGTTCCGATGTCGCTAGGCGATAGTCATCAGGGTTATCGAATTATTGGAACAAGTCACGATATGGTCGATTTGTATAAAGGAGAAATAGCAGAAGGAAGGATTTGGCAAAATGATTTTGAAGTAAACGTTGGAGCAAATATCGCCAATAAACTTGGAATGAAGATCGGTGATACATTTCACAGTTCACATGGCTTTGACATCAATGAAGACTTGGTACACAGCGATGGACGAGCATTTGAAGTGGTCGGTATCTTTAAACCATCAGGTTCGGTTTTAGATCAAGTTATTTTAACGAATACACAAAGCGTCTGGGCGGTTCATGATAGCCACGATCATGGTGACCACACAGACCACGATCATAGTGAGGATAGCAATCATGCAGGACACAACCATGGAGACCACGGGCATAGTCACGACGGACATGATCATGACCATGAGAGTCACAGTCATAATGACCACACAAACCACGATCATGCCGAAGCACCAATAGGACTTGCACCTGGTACTGACATAAACAATACACCTACTCCAAAAAAGGATCATACTAAGACCATCACCTTACTCGACGAGGACGAAAACAAGGAAATTACTTCTATTCTAATAGAATTTAAAGCAAACAATTTTCAGTCACTCAATATGCCTCGCAGCATCAATGAAAATACGAATATGCAAGCTGCCAAACCTGCCTGGGAGTTGAATCGTTTGTATAGTATGATGGGTGTAGGAGAAGAATTTCTCCGAAAATTGGCTTTGATTATCGTGTTAGTGTCGGCATTTAGTATTTTTATTTCGCTTTTTTCTTCTCTAAAAGATCGAAAATATGAATTAGCTTTGATGCGAGTCATGGGTGCATCACAAGGAAAATTATTCCTACTTATTATTTTAGAAGGATTAATTTTAGCTGTTATTGGCTATGTTATTGGAATTGGATTGAGTCATTTGGGGATGGAAATCCTAGCTGGTCAAATGGAGGACGAGTACAAATATTCTTTTACAGGAAGCACCTTCTTAATCGAGGAAATCTACTTGTTAATTGGCGCATTATTAACGGGTTTCGTGGCAGCTATCATTCCTGCTTTTCAAGCATTTAATACAGATATTTCAGAAACCTTATCTAA
>JAHDFQ010000234.1 GCA_020628085.1 Saprospiraceae bacterium | reverse complement strand
CGAAAATAAACCAATGCACTACTTTAAAGTAGGACAATAAAACGATCTAGAGTTAAGTAGTCAGTCAAAATTACTTGTGCAAAAAAAATCCGCCGTCATAAAAAGAGTAAGTAATTGATTTTAAGAAAATTACGAATGATTTTTTGACGGATTAATGGATTTGTTTTGTACTAATTTTACTGACGAACTACTTATCAAGAAATTATTGACAACGACAATAATAATTGCTTGTATTCGAGTCCTTACTTCGGTAAGGACTCTTTTTATTTTATGGAAATCTCATAAAATAGGCAGTATTGTTGTCTAAGTCGGTATAAAATTGTAAATTGATATTTGTATCAAAGCTAGTATTATGCGCTAAATTAACTACTTATGAAAAAACTACTGATTCTATACCTATTCACTCCATTTATACTACCTGCTCAAAATTGGCAACCTATTAGTGCTGATGAAAAATTTAATTTTCAAGACCATTCTTCTAATTATATATCCAATACAATATGGGTTGATTCAACAAAGGTCATTGATGAAGATACAGTATTTTACTTAAATAGAATTGTAAAAGATTGCGATTATTGTAGTACTATTTTTGATAATGCTGAGGGCTACTTACTAGCCAATCAACCACAGTTTCTACAAAAATCCATAACCAAAAAAAATGATGGTGCTTATGTATTTAATGGTGACGAAGAATTTATTTTGTATCCACTATTAGATATGGGTGACGAATGGATTTTTGATACTTCTACAAATTTATTAGCCACAATTACTGATACTTACGAAGAAAATATTTTTGGAACATTAGATTCTGTAAAAGTTATAACTACAGAAAATCAAGATACCTTTAGAATAAGTAAAAACTTTGGAATTATTGATTTTAGTAGAAATGATGAGCGGTATGTTCTTCGAGGAATTGAAGGTAGAAACTTGGGAGAGCTTGTTCCTAAATTACTTGATATTTATGACTTCGAGGTAGATGACGTTTTTCAGTATAATCTCTTTGGAGGTGATTTCAATCAATCCTTTAGCAGTATTATAAAAAGAAAAATCCTATCTAAAAATCTAACAGATTCAACAGTTACTTATACTATGGATGTGCTTTCAAAAGAATTATTTACCAATGAATGGGGAGGTCAAGAAACTATATACAGAGATTACGAACAAACATTTTACATAGATTACGAAGAATATGCATATTTGGATGAAGTGTTTAACAATCAGCTATTTCGCATACCTTCTTCAATTGGAAGTTGTGATGACTTTAAGCCGATATATCAAGTTTCAGAACTATATAAAGACATAAATGGAAGAGTAACGAAAAGCATGAGGCGCCCTTCAATGAATGAGGACAACGGTATACATGGATACTTTTTTGAAACGGAAGATTCTGATATATTGATTCCAGATTACTGCTTTGAAAATAGATTTTATACACATTCTAATGGTCTTGGAGAGGTTTACAAACGTTTGGAAGTAATTGATTCTGGAAGGGTCTGGGAATTAGTTAGTTATGTTAAAGATGGAGATACGACGGGCATTATTATTCCAGATGAAGATTTATCGGTATCTGTAAATAACTTGCAAAACCTTGATCCGATCATTGTGAAACCAACTATTTCTTCAAGCGAATTTTATGTTAATTTCAATTCTAATCAAATACTAAACTTAGATATATTTAATACAAATGGACAGCTTGTCAAGTCATATAACGTAAAGAATATTAATCAAGGTTTACGGATTAATATAGAAGAATTATCTGACGGACTATACTACCTTCGAGTTAGGACAGATACACAATTTCATACCTCTAAAATAATTAAAATTTGATTTAAACGAACATAAATTCATTATGTCGGGAAGTCATTCCTCAATTTTCATTATTTTTGTTTTTAGTAAGCATCATAATGAAACCACATTTTCAAAAATATTACCGTTCTGAAACTCAAAATGCTTGGATGCGCATGCTAGCAGGCGGTGTATCTGCACTGATTGTTGGAGTGGGATATTGGATGTATACCACGGATGTATTAGCTGGGATTTGTTTTACGATTATCCCAATTGGAGCTTATCAATTTGGTCGTGGTGTAAAGAAATTGTGGCGATCATCAGAATTAACAGAAAGGGTAAATAGGCACTGGTCACAACAGAAAAACAACCTAATCCGACAAGAAATTGACTATTTGAATAAGCGTATTCCTAAGTATAAATTTCATCGAAATATGGAAATCATTTTCATATTCAGTGGAATAACGCTAGCTGCGATCGGAACATTAGGGGGCGTCGGTCGGTTTATGCTAGGCACTGGAATAGGGTTGGCATTTCAAGGTGGCGTTGCCTTATATCTCGAACTCGTCGCAGAATGGTACGCAGGTTTCTTTCTTACCCGATTGGAAAGAACAAACCAATCATAAAATCCGTATTTATTTTACTTTCCAACACAAAAAACACATCAAGACTTTATAAATAGATGAAAAATCAACAACCAAGCCGAGCACAAATTTCCAGAACGTCTCTTCAACGATTATATATTGCTATGCGCCACTTATTCACACGTGGTAGCTACAAACCTTTGGGGGTTTCGGGTGAAGCCATGATCGATGCCATGAAGTCATTAGAACCTGAAATTTATGGTTCGATGAATGATCCTGAACGAGTGGAGTTGAGTGGGTTATTGTATATTTTTCAGCGACTTCCACAAGGAATTGAAGATTGTAGGTACATCAAACTCATTAGCCGTGAAGGATTCGAATCTTCTGATTTTGAGGCGTTGATTCCATCCAAACGTCGTCGAAATTGCTATCGCATTGACGAAGAACAAATGTTTGTAGAAATGACTCGTGGACGGTCGGATATTTATGATATTTTGACGCATTTGACATTTATGTATATGGAAGCGGAGAAGATCCGTCGCAATAGTTTGGATAGTCGCAATCGTCCAAAACGAGCTTGGACAATGCTTGAAAAAGTGATTCATAAACTGGAAAAAGGGGAGGATTATGACGAAAAAGTAGCCATTACTTATTTAAGTACGATTCTAGGTCGAGATTATATTGAAACATCAAAGGCTTGCAAGGAATTTATGATTTCCGATAAGGTGAATGATATTTTTAGAATTACCTATGGTTTGGGACGGTTGAGTATGGACGAGCATATCAAAGACATCGATCGAGAAATTAGCTTTTCCTCTGGATTACGTGAAAAATTAGGGCATCATATTTACGGTGAATTATGGGCAAACAATATTCATCAGTTTTTATACGAAAAAGATTTGCTAGACCGTCCAATTCATATTATTAGTGCCAATATGCACTCTGTGATGAATGCTTTTTTTGCACAAACTGCTCTTGGAAATAAAGTCAAGGCAGATAATATTGAAGAACTAGCACGCATTTTAAGTCAATATGAAAATAAGGCTTATCGAGATAAAGTAGAGGCCTACGCTTTGAAAAATGGGATGTATCAACTCGACGATCAATCGGGTACGAATATCTCTGTGCAAGTATTTGATTGTGCAACCATTGAGTTGGATTCAATTGCAAAAAGTATTTTTAAAAATAAAAAAGTTCCTTCCTCGGATGCTGTCATTTTAGTAATGGATTACGCTTTTGGAGAACAAGCGTTTGAAACAATGGATGAGTTGTTGAAACCGCTAGAAATTGATGACAAAAGAATAAAATTACAGGTAGAATCCATCAACATCATGGGAAAAGCAGGTATATTAGAAGGTGGAAAAGGCGATATTATGATTGCTACGGCGCATGTTTTTGAAGGAACAACAGATAATTACCCGTTTGATAACGTGCTTTCTAAAGCTGATTTTAAAAACTGCGGGCTTAATGTCTACGAGGGTCCAATGATTTCCGTTTTAGGAACATCTTTACAAAATCGAGATATTCTACGCTACTTTTTAAATTCTTCTTGGAATGCCATTGGTCTGGAAATGGAAGGCGCACATTACCAAAAAGCCATACAATCTGCTGCTAAAATTCGTAAAAATATCAGAGAAGACGTCAAACTTCGATATGCTTACTATGCTTCAGATAATCCACTAGAAACAGGTGGTACATTAGCATCAGGTAGCTTAGGTATGGATGGTGTAAAATCAACGTATCTCATCACCACCGAAATGTTAAAAGGAATCTTGGATACCAAATAAGGATTAAAGTGAAGAGGTGACTCAAAGTCACCTCTTCACTCAACTTAAAACCTATGCCTTCCAATTAATAGGTGTTTTTCCTTGTTGTTTCAACAATTCATTCGTTTTAGAAAAGTGCTGATTTCCAAACCAATATCCTCGATTGGCACTCAGCGGAGACGGGTGACCAGAAGTTAAAACATGATGTTTGGTCTGGTCAATTAAACTAGCTTTTTTCTTAGCAAAACCTCCCCAAAGCAAAAAGATAATCCCTTCACGCTCCGAGGATAGTTTTCGAATAACGGCATCCGTAAATTTGTGCCAGCCAATATCTTTATGGGAGTTTGCTTTGTGTGCTTCTACTGTTAGACCTGCATTTAACAACAAAACACCCTGATCTGCCCATGCTTGTAAATCACCACTAGACGACATCGAAATACCAATATCATCATGAATTTCTTTATAAATATTTTCCAAAGAAGGAGGTTTAGGCATTCCTTTCGGGACAGAAAAAGACAAACCCATCGCTTGATTGGGGCCATGATAAGGATCTTGCCCTAAAATCACCACCTTGACTTCATCGAAAGGTGTTGAATTAAACGCATTAAAAATTAAACTACCAGATGGATAAATGGTTTTACCTGCTTTTTTCTCCTTTATCAAAAATTGTTTAATGACTGAAAAATAAGGTTGTTCAAATTCAGAAGCGAGTACTTCATACCAACTGTCATGAATATTTACTTTTTTAGATGCTGACATATTTTTCTAAACAATTTAAGGGTCAATAAATGTAATGTATTTATACCAAAGGAACTAAAATAGAGAAAGATATGTTCAGTTATTACTAAAATAAAATCAGGAAGTTTTTTGGTGTATTCTCAAAAAAAGAATACATTTGCAATCCAAATCAAAGGGTCCTATAGCTCAGCTGGATAGAGCAGCTCACTTCTAATGAGCAGGTCGCAGGTTCGAATCCTGCTGGGATCACTAAAAACCTTCGTCAGATATTATCTTTCGGAGGTTTTTTTTATGGTTCTATCTAAAAAATTATAGATAAACATTCAACTTTATTATATTGTATATTTGTTATAAATCAAACTTAAGAAAAAATGATAAATTACAAAGCTAGAATTGAGGCAAGTCCAACAATCATGTTGGGTAAACCTGTGATTAAAGGTACTAGAATATCAGTAGAATTAATTTTAAAGAAACTGGCAGACGCTTATACACCTCAAGAAATTTCAGAAATGTACCCTACGATCTCAGTTGATGACATTATGGCTTGTATGGCTTATGCAGCTGCGGTAATTCAAGAAGAGGCAATCATTGAACCAAAAGCTGCATAATGATTTTAGCAGATGAAGGATTGAATGGGTTCATCGTTCGTGAGTTACGAAATTTTGGTTTTGTTGTTGATTGGATTGCTGAAATTTACTCATTCGTTGCCGACGGCGAAAACAAAAAATCCGTAAACACATCTAAATCATCGTATAACCATT
>JAHDFQ010000233.1 GCA_020628085.1 Saprospiraceae bacterium | reverse complement strand
ACTACTTAATAATGCCCTTTGTACCTCTGTGTCCTTGTGGCAATTAGAAGTCATAAAAATATTTTAATCAAAATAATATGAGCTTAAAAGACGATTTATCAAAAAATTACGAAGAGAAGAAAGAGGCGATTAGCAAGGAGTATAACGAGACAAAAGCAGAGATAGGCGCAAGTGTTGGGAAAGGTGTCAAAAAGACAAAATCCTTTTTGAAAAAATTATTTTCATTTACTTTATTACTCTTAGTAGTAGCTGGAATAGGATATTTGTTGTATGCCAATTGGGTGTATAGTACAGGTACACGTTCGGGTACATTGGTCAAAATTTCCAAAAAAGGGTACATTTTCAAAACCTATGAAGGTCAATTGAATGTGGGTGGTTTTTCGGCAGGTGAAGACGGTACGATTGGGAATATGTGGAATTTTTCAGTTACTGACGAACACGTATATCAACGATTACAAGAGTTGGAAGGAAAAAAAGTAACGCTTAAATACGACGAAATTAATAAGGCAATGCCCTGGCAGGGAGACACTAAATATTTCATAGAAATGGCGGAAGAAGTCAGAGAATGAGTAAGATAACCGAGCAAAAATATCGACTTTTAGGAGTTGACCCAGGAACAAATATGATGGGATACGCTGTGATTGAAGTAGATAAAAAGAAACTACGTTTAGTTGAAATGGGCGTCATCAAAATGGATCATTTGGACACCCATCAACTCAAATTGAAACGTATATTTTTACGTCTTAAAGAAATTGTATTCAATCATAAACCCCGTGAAATGGCAATTGAAGCACCGTTTTTTGGTAAAAATGTTCAATCCATGCTCAAATTGGGTCGTGCGCAAGGTGTGGCCATTGCAGCAGCAATAACCAGCGGTGTAGAAGTCACTGAGTACGCTCCTCGAAAGATCAAACAATCTGTCACTGGAAACGGAAATGCGTCTAAAGAACAGGTGGCTGCCATGCTTGTTAACATTCTTGGGCACAAAGAAAAAGATCAATTTTTGGATGCCTCCGATGCACTAGGCGCAGCCGTTTGCCACTTCTACCAATCAACCAGCCGACTTGGTGGCAAGAAACGGTACAATGGCTGGGGCGACTTTTTAAAGGATAATCCGAAGCGGGCGAAGTAAAAGATCGCTTCGCTGCAAGAGCAACTGCGCTGCGCTTGTTTTAGAGATTCGAGACCGCTGCGCTGCAAGATTTAGGACATTTGCTTCGCTCATTTTGAGAGATAACTGCGCTACGCTTGTTAATATTGCGTGGAGTGAAATCTCTGCGTAACCCCACCTGCGGCGGGCAGGTCTGTGATGAAAAAGTCAAAAACGCTTAAAACAACACCAAGACACGATCTTTTAAATACATATCTATAATCTTGGGAAAAGCATAACTTAAAATGTCTTTATCAGAGATTTTGATCCAATTTTCAACATTCAAATCTGTCTTGCTATCCAAGATTATTTTCCAGAAAATAGCATTGATTTTTTGATGCGAAAGTGTTTGTTTATAAATCGTAGATTTAGAAGTAATCGTAGGTATTTGCTCGTTAAAAATTTGCTTCCACGCTTCGCTTTCAACAAGTATTTCTCGTTCTATGATTTGATCAGATTCAATCATTGGAAACTGATATAAATCTTGCCAAATATCTTTAGCCGTTCGTTTTTCTATAAAAGTATATTCATCTTGTTCAATGACTAGATAATTAAAAAAGCGATCTCGTTTTTTGAGTTTTTTAGATTTTATAGGTAGAATATTTACCAAATTATCTTTCAAGGCAACACAACGGTTTTTCAACGGACATACCTTGCAGTTCGGACTTTTCGGAACACATTGTGTCGCTCCAAAATCCATAATGGCTTGATTATACTTGGCAGCTTGCTTTTTATCTAATAATTCCTGCGCCAGTGCACTAATATCTTTCTTTCCCAGTGTACTGTCAATTGGTGTTTCAATACCAAAAAAACGAGTCAATACTCTGTATACATTTCCATCAACGACAGCATACGGCAAGTCATAAGCAAAAGAAGCAATCGCAGCCGCTGTATATGGTCCGACACCTTTTAATGATAAAATATCTTTGTATGCCGTTGGAAAAACACCATCAAAATCGTCTACGATACGTTTGGCAGTAGCGTGTAGATTTCTAGCTCTGGAGTAATAACCCAACCCTTCCCACAATTTAAAAACTTCATCTTGTGAAGCTTTAGCTAAATCTTGAACAGTTGGAAAAGTAGTTTTAAATCGTAAAAAATAAGCCAATCCTTGTTCGACACGGGTTTGTTGTAAGATAATTTCGGATAACCAAATTAGGTAAGGATTTCGTTCGCCTTTCCAAGGCATTGGTCGGTCAACTTCTTTAGACCATTCTAATAACTGTTTTGTAAAAAAAGCCTTGCTCTCCATGTGTTAAAGATAAGAAGAAAGATATTTATCCAAACATATAAATTAACCGAGCAGCCAGTGTCCAACTTAATCCCACTTTGCGAATGGGTAACGAGGCTTTGAGGTTTAAACCTAAATTTTGTGTAAACCGATAAATGAATCCTGCCTGCCCAATAAAAGCATCCCTATCGTCATAAATAATTTGATCTGTAATATTTTTTTTGTTGACATCTTCAGCAGAATGACTCAATAAACGAGTGTACGCCAGACCTATATTAATATTTAGATCGTGTGATTTTTCCTTCTTTTGAATGTTGATTTCCCAGTCCATATAAATGGGGATTTCAAGATGATTCAAACGCACTTTTCCATAATCAACCAACGGATAAAATTCAGGTAAAATATATTCTCCATTTTGACTAAACAAAAACTCTATTCCAATTCGAGATATTTGACCAATTTTTGCCCGTCCAACAATTCCCGTATTCAAACCTACATAGTCCGTGATAGAATTGCCTTCGAGTTCTGAGAAATTGAAGCCAGCAATCAATCCAACATCAAATCGTTGATCTTGTGCAAACGTTTTTGAACTCACAAAGACAGTAAATATAAAAAATAGAAGTAGTTGCCGAATTTTCATAAGTAGATTGAATGGAATTATTGAATAATGATATAACAACTCCATCCGAAAATAATTGTCCACAGAACAGTTCTGTAAGTATGCACTCGTATTAAATTATGTAAAATACTAGGTGTCGCATCATTATCAATTGCAGTATGCAGAGGAACCGCTTTGAAAAAAGTAACCAACCACGTTGACATGACCAGTATTAAATAAATGATAGAAAATGCATTTAGAGTAATATATGATTGATATATTGCTACAAATAACTGTGAAACCATTAAGGGCAAAACAACCCAAGTGACCGCACGTGTATATACAGGATGCCAGCGATTCAAATCTGCCTTTTGAAAGTATAAAAAAGCAGGATAAATGACCAGTTGTACCAACCAAGTCAATATCACCAAACCAAAATCAACGATCAGGCGCAATAGATCAATGTAGGATAACTCAATCACGCAATCGCCAGTTGTGATGGGTATGTACTCGTTTTAAAATCAAGAAAAATGGAATCCACCATATAAAATCATTAGTAATTAAAGTATAGAAGAATGAAAAAGGAACGGTTTCTAAAATGAAATAATTTCCAAAAAAACCTATTGGGCCAAATATTTTACCTAAGAACCCGACCATAATAATCGGCCAGTGCCGCATCGGATCATAAGATGACCACCAATAACCCAAGCCATATACTCCGATCACCATACCCATACCTTGCCAGATCATCGGGTGGTTTGGTGCATCCATACCCACCAATTCAAAAAAATGATTGGGAAATAGCACCGCCCATGCACCCCATAAAATATTATAAACAGCAGCTAAGCGCATACATGTCGTCATCCAACTCGGAAAATTTTCTTTCATACACCAGTTAACAGGAATACAAAAACAAGGTTCAAGAAAGCCGTGATTATTGTCTTTTGAGAACACGAATTTACTTTTTGATCTTAAAAATCTTAAATTGTGTATCGAACGATTATTATTTAAAAGGTATTAGGGATTTAGAGAAAATTGACCCCTATTTAAAATAGTATTTGTGAATAATGCCGATCAATACGAAATAGAAATGGATATAAAATAAAAACCGCTATGAAAAACATCAGCAAAAAAGTATTCTCGTTTGTTAAAGAAATTGTCATTGTTATTATTGGGATACTGATTGCCATGTCTATCAATAATTGGAACGAAAATAGAAAAAATCAGAAGTTTACGGAAAAAGCACTATATGCTATTGAACGAGAAATAGAGATAAATAAAAGAGATTTGACTGAAATTTCCAAGCGCCATTATATGACAGTAGATACTATTTTAACCTATCTGGAAAATGATAATATATCAATAAGTCAAGTTATTCGCAGAGTAAAAGGGTTTCAAATTCCCGAAGTAAAAAACATAGGACTTCGATTTTTTATAGCGAACAAAGCAGAATTGATAGAATATGAAATTATATCTAATCTCTCAGAAATTGAACTTCTAAGTGAGGCATTAAAAATAAAGACTCAAAAACTGATTGATTTTTTATATGACAATATGGACAGTACCGAAAAAGTAGATAAAAATAAATTTATAGTATTTCTAAAAGAAGTCATTGAAACGGAAACGGGACTTATTGAATTGTATGATACATATTTTGGAAAGGAAGAATAATTAGATGTTGTGAATCTATTCAAATAGGGATTAAAAAAAGACAAAAATTATGGACAACCAACAATTAGCCACGGCTCATAATGATATTAAAAATGCTTGGATCGCTGGGGTGTTTTCTGCTAGCATTACACTTATTTTTTCAATACTTGGAGCGATAAGCGAGGACTTTCGTTTTAAATATGGTTTTGATTTATGGACTTTATTAGATGCGGCGCTTATAGCTGGGTTAGCTTATGGTATTTACAGAAAAAATAGATACTGTGCTGTAATCCTCTTTGTTTATTTTGTCATTTCTAAAATTGGAGGGGTCATTTCTACTGGTCAATTTACAGGTGCTTTTATGGCTATAGTTATTGCTTATTTTTATTTTCAAGGAGCAAAAGCGACTTTTCAAATCCACAAACACAAATCAGAAAATCAAGAAATTAGTCAAACAGTAAAATCGAGAGGAATAGGATTTTATATTGCGCTTTTTTTGGGAAGTATCATCAGTATAATTTTTATTTTTTTACTAATCATTGGGTCAATTGCTCCAGAATTAGAAGTCCTTCCGGGAAAACAAATAAATAAAAAATACCTCAACTTTATTAGAGACCAAGGCATTGTCGATCATTCGGAAAAAATTCACTATTGGTATTCAAACGGCATGTTTGATTTTAAAGAAGGTTTCTACTTTTTTACGGATGAGAAAGTAGTTGTATACTGTAAGGATTGGGAAGAACCTGCCATCATTACACCCTATTCAGATATTATTGATATTCAATTTTTTCGAGATTCTTCTTTTTTGGAAGATAGCGAAATAGATCTTTTATTAAAGGATAGTTCTACGGTCTTTTTTCCCGTTTCAAGTGATAATGATGGGGATTTAAGGTTTAAAAATAAACTTATACAAGTTTGGAATTCAAATAATTTGATTGATGAATAATATAGAAATAATCGGTTAAGTTTATAGTTATTATTCAAGTAATTTCCACAAAAAAACCGTTCTTTGTATCTGTTTAAAACAGCAGAAACAAATAA
>JAHDFQ010000018.1:31671-42500 GCA_020628085.1 Saprospiraceae bacterium | reverse complement strand
TTGAACACTTGAACACTTGAACACTTGAACACACTGTAAACAGCACATGAACACACGAAAACCTGCGCACATGAACACGATAATATGTTATTAAAAACCCGAGGAATTATTGTTCGATCTGTAAAATACTCCGAAACGAGTGTGATTACGGACGTATTGACAGAAGAAAAAGGGTTGCGATCTTATATCGTGAGCGGTGTACGCAGTAAAAAAGCACGGATTAAGGCAGGCTTGTTGCAGTTGATGTCTATTGTGGATTTGGTTGTTTATCACCGAGATGATAAAGATTTGACGAGAATGAAAGAAGTGCAATCTGCCTACGTCTACCAATCTGTTCCTTTTGATGTGGTGAAGGGATCAATTGGTTTATTTATGACCGAGATCATTCAAAAAACGATCAAAGAACGTGAAGAAAATCGTCCACTTTTTGATGCGATTTTGAGTTACTATCAATTCTTGGACAAAACCCCACATTCCGTAGCGAATATTCCTTTACATTTTTTGGTGGAATTATCAAGTTTTTTGGGTTTTGCGCCCAGTGAAACAGCGAGTGCTGCGCTCCCCTATTTCGATATTAAAGAAGGTGTTTTTGTGAAAGAAATGCCGAATCATATACACTGCTTGGATAAAGATTTATCCTTTATCTTACACGCTTTATTGCATTTACCAAAAGAAGAAATTCATTTATTGAAAATCAATAAATCACAGCGTAAACACCTATTAAACAAGCTATTAGATTATTATAAATTTCGAGTAGAAAATATGCAAGCAATTAATGCACACTTGATTTTGCAAGAAGTTTTAGGGTGAAAATTTACTTAAATTTAGTGGTAGTTCGGATTATTTTTTTATTTCAAAAGCATTCCAAACAGACTCGTCAGGAACAGGTGCGGTGACCATAATCTTCTCTTTGGTCACGGGATGTTTGAAACCCAATTTCCAAGCATGTAAATGAATAGATCGGTCTTGATTTCCACGACGAAAACCGTACTTCACATCGCCTTTTATAGGTGATCCAATAGCAGCTAACTGCGCCCGAATTTGATGATGCCGACCCGTTATCAGTTCAATTTCTAGCAAGTGATAATTTTCAATACTTCCAAGTAATTTATAGGTCAATTCTGCACGTTTTGAGCCTTTCACTTCTGTTTCATAAGCGTGAGAAGTATTGGTTTTTCCATTTTTTCTAAGAAAATGTACCAACGTTTCTGTATCGTTTTCAGGTTTATTTTTGACAACAGCAAGATAGGTTTTAGTTATTTTTCGTTCTTGAAATTGCAGATTAATAGCTGCTAATGCTTTTTTGTTTTTAGCAAATAAAACCACACCGCTTGCAGGACGATCTAAACGATGAATGACATGTACCTCACTTTTACAAAAGATTTCAGCTAGTGCCAACAAGGGTTTGTCCTCTGTTTTATCTGCTTGAACCCCCATCGTAACAGGCTTGTTAAAAGCGATTAATTGATTGTTTTTATAAAGTACTAAATCTCCAATATTTCCTGTTGACATGAATGTGGTTTAGTGTGTATAAATGGAATCGAATTAGTCCACTTCCTCATAATCTATGTACTCCGAATCATCATCTTTCGATTGTTCTCCTGTCAAAAGGTTAGGTTTGAAGGTAATTCGATACAAAATATAGATAAGTGCACCAATGGTAAATAATTTAAACATTTGAAAGCGGTATTGATTGGTGGTGAAGATATAAAAAAAGAAGCACTTCGGAGGGTTTGAAGTACAAAAGTAGAGGTGTTTAGAAAT
Organism: Saprospiraceae bacterium; assembly: GCA_020628085.1. Lineage (GTDB taxonomy): Bacteria > Bacteroidota > Bacteroidia > Chitinophagales > Saprospiraceae > JAHDES01. Next base: position 40,736 of record JAHDFQ010000018.1, on the reverse strand, counting down.
GAAAGGCGGGTATTTTAAGATTAATCTGTAATGCTGTATGCTTTACGTCCTATATAAATTACGGCCAATAAAAGAGTGTATGTTAAGGTTGCTGTCATATGTATTCGCTTCACATCAAAGGTAAAATATTTTTTCGGAAGAACGGTTTAAAGTCCGTCACAAAAAATTAAAACCTTTTTAATCGTATCTTTGAACTGTACTTTCAATGTAAAGAACGTTAAATTACAGGATTCGCTGACTCGAAATCTTACTAATGCCAATTACCTGTCAAAAATGAAACACCTAAGCCCTCAACTCCAAGATTATTTCAATGAATGTGTGGAACAGTTTAACGATCCAAGTTTCATAAAAGATGATCCCATTCAAATTCCTCATCGGTTTACCCGTTTACAAGACATAGAAATCATGGGTTTTTGGTCATCTATGCTAGCTTGGGGGCAGCGCAAAACGATCATTAATAAATCCAATGAACTGATTGATTTGATGGATGGGGTTCCTTATGATTTTATAAAAAATCACCAAGAAAAGGATCGAAAAAAATTCTTAAATTTTAAACATCGAACCTTTCAAGCAACAGATACTTTATACTTTTTAGAGTTTTTTCAATGGTATTATAATCAATACGAAAGTTTAGAAACTGCCTTTTCTCAGCATTTATCCCCTGATGCGACTACGGTTGAAACAGCCTTAGTTGGGTTTCATAATTTATTCTTTTCTTTAGAAAATGCTCCACATCGTACCAAAAAACACGTTGCCACTCCCATTCGTAAATCTACCTGTAAACGACTCAATATGTTTTTAAGATGGATGGTCAGAAAAGACAATAAAGGAGTAGATTTGGGTTTGTGGAAAGTCATTAAACCTGCCCAATTACTGATGCCTTTAGATGTTCATGTAGATCGGGTGGCTCGTCATTATGGATTGATTGAGCGCAAGCAAAATGATTGGAAAACGGTCTTAGAATTGACACAAAATTTGCGAACCTTAGACCCTTATGATCCTGTCAAATATGATTTTGCGTTGTTCGGAATTGGGATTTTAAAAAAAGATTTATTCTAGTAGTAGAAAAGGGATTTATGCTAATGCCCAAATCCCTTCCTCTTATAATTCATTTAAATTTTAAAAAACTACTCTTTATCAAATCGAATTTCTTGGATTAAATAAGCGTCACCATCTGTTTTCATGTATAGATAAACTCTAAAGGTAGAACCAGATGTTTTTAAATCTCCAATTAAATACTGAGAATCTTGCCCTTTAGATGTTCCCTGATGCACTTGATTGAATGCTTTTGGAGTAAACTCTCCAAAGAACTTCGTCAACTTTTGTTTAGCGGTGTCTTTGTCGTATATATCTTCATCGTCCAAAATAGAAAGTTCTATTTTAGAGTCGAAGTATTTGAATAAAGTCTCCACATCTCCTTTGCTGATTGCAGCAGAAATGGTGGACATATTAACCCCAATTGGCGCAAAAGCAATACACGGAGCTAATAATAAAATGAAAAGAATATTTTTCATGGTTTAACGATTTTAAGAAAAGTATCATTTACAAGTCATGTTGAACATTGTTTTGAAACGATAATTAGTAATGAGCGAAAAATAAGTTCCGTATTTTGACAAGGAAATTTTGAGTTAAGACGAGGCGAAAAACGTAAGCGATGCCTAGCATCGGTGAGGCTTTTCAACGAAGTATTAGCTCAAAAGTACCAGTCAGTAAATCGGAAAGTTATTATTTGACCATTACTTAGCCTTTCCCTTGATTAAAAAACAAAACAAAAGTTAGATGTTTTTACAATTCTTTTCTTTTTAGTTATTGATAGAAATCAGATGTTCATTCATCCAATTTCATGTAAGTAGTAGGTCAGAAAAACCCGCCTGCCGTCGGGCAGGTTAGTATAATAACCGCCTTCAAAACCTCCAAAAAAGTCATAAAAACTTCCTGACTGTCAGTATTTTACAACTTTTTTGAAGGTTGGCATTATTATACAAGTAATTTTGTCCGACCGCTTATTCAACATCAATTTACATATTTTTTCCTAAAAGAACCTGATTTTAATAATTCATTAATAGAACAATAACGAAATCTTTGGTGTTATAGTACGGTTTGCACTTATTATTAATACATTTGTAAATCAATTTACAAACCAAAATTATTTGACATAATGAAAAATCTAATTAAAATTCTTTTACCTGTTCTTTTACTAGGAATGATCGTAGCATGTGGCGGCGAAACAAAAGGTGAAAAAGTAGAAAGTTCCGCGGCTAAAGAAGAGGTAGCGAAGTCAACTGCGGCGGCTAAAAACTATGCTGTTGATACAAAAGCGAGTAGCATCATCTGGACAGGTTCAAAACCAACAGGTACGCATCAAGGAAAATTATCTATTTCTAATGGTAGTCTTGCTGTCAAAAATGGAAATATTGAAGCGGGTACTTTTACATTGGATATGAAATCTATTACTGTTACGGATTTAGAAGCAGGAAAAGGTAAAGAAGACCTAGAAGGACACTTGAAAAACAATGACTTTTTTGAAGTAGAAAAATATCCTGCGGGTAAGTTTGTCATCACAAATGTGGCTACTGCAAGTGGTGATTCAAACATCACGCACAACATTACTGGTAACTTAACTATAAAAGATACAACAAAAAGTGTAACTTTACCAGCGAACGTTGCTATGGTAGGTAATAAAGTAACAGCAGTTACGCCAGCTTTCAAAATTAATCGTACAGAATGGGGCATCAATTTCCACTCTGGCATTTTAGGAACAGCGAAAGATAAATTAATCAACGACGATATTTCTTTAGTGGTTAATTTAGTAGCATCAGCTAAGTAAAAACTAAAAAAAGTTTAGTAATAAACTTTTAAAGATACTCTCTCTTAGACGTCCTTAAGCCGCCTGGTTTTTGGGCGTCTTCCTCATTTAAAGACACTCCAATACGTCTGATTTACTGCACCGAAACTGGTAAAAAACTCAATCAATGAAGGAATATTAGATCCTTCAAAATCAAATATATATGGCATTTCAGCGTGTTCTTTAATGATACTATGTATTAGAAAAGCCATCGCTCGTTTCTTTTTTCCTTCTTGCGTCGATCGAGACAATAGGTAGATCAATCGTCCATGACTTTTGAGTAAAAACAAGGCAGCTAATAGATGACCTTCTTTAGAAAATAAGCCTACAGGATATCCTATTCCTCTCTGCTCGATGGCAGGCAGCAATGGTTTCAAAATACGTTTTAACTGTCCCATTATCTTTTTCATATCAGGAATTTCACTTTTCTCAAAAAATGAAATAAAAGTTTCTACATCTAATTGTTCTCTATGATGTTCCCACTTGATACCTTTTTTAATACTATACTTAATGCCTTTTGAAAAAGAAGCGTAGAGCGTTTCATAAGGTTGATTTAACGGTAATATGAAGTTGTTTCTTGTTTCTATTTGAAATCCAAAATCTAGATTTTCTATTGGATTAGCAAAATTGACTTGTGAGTAAAATCGAACATAGGAATGGGGTATAGATTCAAAAAAAGAAGTGATTACATCCAAATGAATAGGCTTTGTTGAAAAAACACCCAATTGTTGTGTAAAAAAAGGATGATACACTTGTTTCAAACCAATAAGTTTGCGATTGTAAGGCAAAGGCATCACCGTTTCATAATCATTCACGACCAATGCTTCCCACTGTTCACCAGTTACTGCATCCAAGTACCAATGATACGCATAAGGCATTCCATTGGTCGCTAATTCTATACAGCGATTCCATTTTTGGATGTTAATATTTTTCCGATGAATGAGTTGAATCATTAAATGCTATCTGGTGAAGCCTCAAAATTAAATAAAAATAGTTATTCTCGTCATTTTGGTTCTGTGAACATTAAAAAGTATATCTTGTTGCATCAACAATAAATATCCAATCAATATGTCATTCAAAGATCAAATTGTCGTTATCACAGGTGCAGGTTCTGGAATTGGTGCTGCTACGGCTCATGCTTTTGCCCGTCAAGGAGCGACCGTTATAGCATCAGATATTAATCTCGAAAACGCAAACGCTATAGCACAAACAATCACCGAAAACGGTGGAAAAGCTGTTGCAAAGATGACGAATGTTGCTAAATATGAATCGGTAGATCAGCTCATTAGCGAAACGGTAAATGAATTTGGTCAATTGGATGTCCTCGTCAACAACGCAGGTATTGGTCCTCGCAATCTCGTTAAAACTCACGAATTTAGTTTTAAGGATTGGGATACCGTCATTGCAGTCAATCAAACAGGTGTGTTCTATGGTATGAAACGTGCCTTGGAACAAATGATGCTTCAAAAAAGTGGTAATATCATCAATATTGCTTCATTAGCTGGATTAAAAGCATCAGGAAATAATATTTCTTACTCTGCCAGTAAGTTTGCCGTTGTTGGAATGACCAAATCAGCAGCCTTAGAATACGGTTCAAAAAATATCCGAATCAATGCCGTTTGTCCTGGTTATACACACTCTGCCCTTTTAGATAGCATGTTTACGGTAAAACCTGAATTAGAACCGCATTTGAAGCAAATGACCCCTATGAAAAGATACGGTAAAGCCAATGAAATAGCAGATGCTATCTTATGGTTGGCTTCCGCCCAATCTAGTTATATTACAGGACAGACCGTGACAATAGACGGTGGTTTATCTTTGTAAACTTAGCTACGCTCCGCAAATAAACCTATTTTGGCGTTTTTCGTACAAACTAATATCTATTTTTGAGCGTTCTTTAATAGAATTCACATCTGTAAATATAGTTTTCTGCTTTCATATGGCTTAAACGAAATATATGTCCCACTTTACAAACCAGAACAAACGACACTCTTTTTTATTTCTTCCTAATTTATTATCCTATTTTTTGATAATAATAGGTATATTTTTATTCCAACACAACGCTTCTGCTACACACAACCGTGCAGGAGAAATCACCTATGAGCAACTCGATAATTTAACGATTCGTGCAACGGTAACAACCTATACTAAAATCAGCGGTGCTAGTGCCAACGCAGATCGGGATACGATAGAAATTTGTTGGGGAGACGGAACATGTGAATGGTTAGCAAGAGCAAATGGAATTGACGCAGATAATGATGGGTTTTTAGATGGAGAACCTATTGAGAACGATACTCGAAAAAATTTTTATATCGGTACACATACCTATAACGGCCCAGCACATTATACTATTTCCATGCAAGATCCAAACAGAAATGGTGATATATTGAATGTCAATCCTCCCAATTCTGACGCTATTGAGTTTTTTATTCAAACGACAGCTACACTATTTTCTGGTCAATTTCAAGGGTTTAATAATTCACCTGTACTACTGCAACCACCCGTAGATATTGGCTGTGTAGGACGAGATTTTATCCATAACCCCAATGCTTTTGAGGTAGATGGTGATAGTTTATCCTATGAACTTATTACGCCACTACGAGATATAAATGTTCAAGTACCTAATTACTCTTTTCCAAACCAAATTAATCCTGGCATTCAAAATCAACATAGCTTAAATCCCGTTACTGGTGATTTTGTATGGCGAAGCCCACAACGAGCGGGTGAATATAATATTGCGATGCGTATTATAGAACACCGAAATGGAGTTCCTATTGATACGCTGATTCGAGATATGCAGATATTAATTCAGAATTGCGAAAATGAACCTCCCGAAATTGAAACCATCGACGAAATTTGTGTGATCGCAGGAGAAACAATTTCTTTTTTAGTGACCGCAACCGATCCCGATACTGATCCTGTTCAACAAATCAGGATGTCTGCCTTGGGTGGACCATTTGAGGTCAACGATCCTGCTATTTTTGGAGTACCTGGAGAAGAAGAAGAATTTTTGGATCATCCTTTATTAAGGCAATTCATTTGGCAAACCACTTGTGAACACATTTCAGACCAATTCTATTCCGTTGTTTTCAGAGTCGTTGATAATGGTGGCAGCAATGGAACAGGTTTATCTACACTAAAAACTGTTCGCATAAAAGTCGTCGGTCCACCACCTATAGATTTACAAGCAGAAGCTAGTACCACTTCAATTGATCTCAACTGGGAAAATCCATATGTCTGCGAAAACGCTCCTAATGATTATTTTCGTGGTTTTTCTATTTGGCGACGATCAAGCAGCAATCAATTCGAAATTGATGAATGTGAACCAGGATTAGATGGGAAAGGATACACGAGAATTGCTTTTGGAGTGACTGAAGCATCTATTGATCGATATGTATATTCAGATGTTGATGTTGAACGGGGTCAGACCTATTGTTATCGGATTTTAGCAGATTTTGCGCAGTTATCCGCAGGGAACTTTCCTTTTAATTTAGTAGAAAGTTTAGCCTCTAATGAGGTTTGTATTCAACTCGGTCGAGATATTCCATTAATCACTAATGTGGATGTGGAAGCAACTAGTACTACGAACGGTGAGATAGAGGTTCGTTGGTCAAAACCTAGTCCAGATGACTTAGACACCATTCAAAACCCTGGACCGTATGTTTATGAATTGCAACGCACCGATGGGTTCAGTATGACTGGGTTCACGCCAGTAGCAGGTGGGACTTTTTCAAGTCCAACTTTTGCAAATGCAAACGATACCATTTTCTTAGATTCTGATTTAAATACGATTGATAATCCATATACCTATCAAGTCGCTTTTTATGTGAATAATGAGTCTGAACCACTCGGTTTTACTAGCACAGCTTCTTCTGTTTTTCTAACGGTTGCCCCCACTGATGAAGCCAATTTATTATCTTGGGAGGAAGAAGTACCTTGGGAAAACTTTAAATATACTATCTTTAGAAGAGACCCAATGGGAATAGATTTCATTGCTATTGATACGGTCGAAGTTCCAGAATATAGAGACGAAGGATTGATAAATGGAGAAGAATATTGTTATTATATTTTAACGGAAGGGTCATATGGTGTAGATGGTGTGATTACACCAATATTAAATAAATCACAACAAGTTTGTAGTGTTCCAGAAGACAATGTGCCACCGTGTCCGCCTGTTTTGACGGTAAGTAATATTTGTGATGAGGCGGATAATAGTTTGTCTGAAGACGAGTTTATTAATAATTTAATTTGGACGAACCCCAATAATTCCTGTCCCGAAACAGATGATACAGAAACGTATCAAGTTTTTTATACCAGCACGGAAGGTGGTGAGTTTGATTTAATTGCGACTATTGATACTGCCGAAGATACCACCTATGTGCATCAACCAGATTTAGGTATTGCAGGGTGTTATCTAGTAACCGCTATAGATACGGTAGGAAATGTCAGTTCAAACAGTAATATAGTTTGTGTGGACAACTGTCCGAATTATAATTTACCGAATGCCTTTACTCCCAATGATGATGGTGCTAATGATTTATTTGTTCCATATCCGTATCGTTTTATAGATCGAATCAACTTAAAAATATTCAACCGCTGGGGTGCTTTAGTATTTGAAACAACGGATCCTGATATCAATTGGAATGGTCAAAACCTCAATAATCAAGACCTTGCAGAAGGAACATATTTCTATACATGTCAAGTTTTTGAAAATCGGGTAACAGGCGTAGTTTTAAGTGACATTACCTTGACGGGTTATATAGAATTGGTAAGAGGGAGGTAGTTTTGAATGCATAAAATAAATCACTTTAAAACTGTATCTTTATAGAACAAAGGATGTGAAAAAATAATATGATTTTAGCTAATCCAATATATGATGTTGTATTTAAGTATCTGATGGAAGATACGGAAATTGCTCGTGGTTTATTATCAAAGATAACTGAAGAAGAATTAGTACGAAAAATCGAAATCGAGGAAGAAGTGGAAAATACTATTGAACAACACATTCGTGAAAAACAAGAACTAGCAGAGAAAGTTGGAAACCTTAAGGACGAAAACGTAGAACTTAAAAAACGTCTAGAAGAGCTTGAACAGCAGCTAAAAAACAAAAAATAAACCCACTCAAAATATATGTTTACAGGAATTATCGAATCACTTGGAACAGTAAAGAAAATAGAACGAGAAGGCAGTAATATTCATTTTACAATTGCTTCTTCTATTTCAAAAGAATTAAAAATAGATCAAAGTGTTTCACATAATGGTGTGTGCTTGACAGTGGTTGATTGTACATCAGAAACACATACCGTTACCGCAATCGACGAAACCCTTCAATTAACAAATTTAGGAGATTTAGATGTTGGGAAAACGGTCAATTTGGAACGGGCTATGCTTGCGAATGCGCGTCTGGACGGGCACATGGTTCAAGGACATGTAGATACCACAGGAACATGTTTGAAAGTTGAAGAAATGGACGGTAGTTGGGTCTTTACTTTCCGTTATACACCTACCCCTGATCGGGTCTTAGTATCCAAAGGTTCTATCTGCATTAATGGTGTTAGCCTGACAGTTGTCAATCCTATTGAGGATCAATTTTCTGTCGCCATCATTCCATATACCTATGAACACACGACCTTTAATCAAATCAAAAAAGGTGATACAATCAACTTAGAATTTGATATTATAGGAAAATATATTGCCAAATATGCTCAACTCTACGCAGGTGCTGTAAGTTAAGGAATGAAGTACGGGTTATGAAAAAAACAAACGTCTTACGCATATTAGATAAAGCAAATATTCCTTATCAAATTTTTGAATACGACTACGATCCTGAACACGGATCAGCCAAAGCAGTAGCTGCTGAGGAAGGCATCACTTCACAATTGATTTATAAAACCTTAGTTGGTAAAGGCAACCAAACAGGTATCATCATTGCTGTAATTCCAATAGACGAAACACTTAACTTCAAAGCGTTGTGTAAAGTTGCTGGTAATAAAAAAATGACACTGGTTCCTGTCAAAGATTTACAATCCTTAACGGGTTATGTACGTGGTGGTTGTTCCCCAATGGGCATGAAAAAACTTTATCCTGTTTTCCTAGATCAATCCATGTTTGACATGGAACTTATTTATGTCAATGCAGGACAGCGAGGTATGCTAGTCGGTCTCTCGCCAAATGACTTGAAAGCTGTGACTAAAGCAACTGCTGCTGAACTGACTATTAC
>JAHDFQ010000018.1:27376-31571 GCA_020628085.1 Saprospiraceae bacterium | reverse complement strand
ATTCATCTGAGAAGGAACCACCTATGAAAGACATTATCATTGCTATTGACGGATTTTCGGCCTGTGGAAAAAGTACACTGGCAAAGGCACTCGCCAAAAAACTCAATTATCGCTATATTGATACGGGGGCTATGTATCGGGCGGTCACTTTATATTTTATAGAACAAAACATTGATTATACTCAAACCAATCAGGTAGAAAAAGCACTTGCTAATATTGAAATTTCCTTTCAAAACATCAATCAACAAAACACCACATTTCTGAATGGAGAAAATGTCGAATCCAAAATTCGGCAAATGTATGTATCCGAGCAAGTAAGTCCTGTGGCAACCATTTCTGCGGTGCGTCGAGCGATGGTGCAACAACAGCAAGCAATGGGAAAAGACAAAGCCATAGTCATGGATGGTCGTGATATTGGAACGGTGGTTTTTCCTGATGCAGAACTAAAAATATTCCTAACGGCTGATCCTCAGGTGCGTGCGGAACGCCGACATTTAGAATACTTAGATAAAAATGAACACGTCGATATGCAGGTGATTTTAGACAACCTCAACGAACGAGATCGAATTGATTCTTCCCGTGCAGATAGTCCACTCACTCAAGCAGAAGATGCTCGCGTTTTAGACAATTCAAATATGACACCTACGGAACAGATGGATATTGTCTTAGATTGGGTGGAACAAGTACAAACGGCTTCCAATACGGTATGAAGTACTCCAAAAAACAACAAATTATCATAGAAACAGCCGCTGCCATGTTCCGAGATAAAGGCTATGCAGCAACCTCTATGAGAGAGTTGGCAACAGCCGTTGATTTAAAAGTATCAAGTCTGTATAGTCATTTCAAGTCTAAAGAAGAAATCCTACAATATATCTGTTTTGGTAACGCTGAAAAGTTCACTAAAGCGATGCATCAAGTTGAACAAAGTTCGGGTTCACCACTCCAGAAAATAGAACAATTATTACGGTTCCATATTCAAATGGCGATAGAAGACACTACTTCTGTTACGGCTTTCAATGATGAATGGCGACATTTGGGTGAGCCACATTTGAGTGATTTTTTAAAACAACGTAAGGATTACGAAAACCGATTTTGTGCGATTATTGATGCAGGAAAGTCAGCCCAACAATTTCAAAACATGGATACCTCCATCATTTTTTATACCTTATTGAGTAGTATCAGATGGCTCTACGATTGGAAAAAAAATAATGTTAAAAAACAAGCAGATACTTTGTTGGAGTTGGTATTAAATGGGATGGTACGGAATTAAGTTTATAGTTCCCTAATCCGCTTTAACTCTTGAACATCTAGCAAATCCTTTGGTCGAGCAGCTTTGAGTTTACTAGTGATAAGGTCTTCGAGAGAAAGGACGTGCCATTTATAGAAGGTGGTATTTTCGACTTCTGCAAGTTCACTATTCTGGTAAGCTTCATCAAATGTTTTGCCAACAGAAAATCGGGTGATAAGTTCTAAATCTAAATCTTCGGGTGAAAATTTGATGGATATGTTTTGAAGTTGTTGTTTTACATCACTTGGAAAATCTAATATCTCATAACCCATTTTTTGAAATACAGCGACCAATTTTTTAAAATTGTCTTCCGTTGTTTCTATCCAAAAATCAACATCTGCTGAATGTCGCTGATAGCCATGAAAATTTACTGCACCACCGCCCACCATGAGCATCCGTACACCAGCTTCGTTACTGTATTTTATAAAATTTAGGATATTATCGTTCCAAGTATCTTGCATCAATGAAGGTTTGATTTGGATAGTAAAAGTATCTCTTTTTTGTTTTTGAGTAACCTTTTTGGTTGGATATTTAGACATACGCTTGGCTAACCATAAAAAACGATTGAAACGCTCTGGAGGCGATAAATCCAAAAACTGCAGGGCTTGTTCTTGGTTACTTTGTTCTTTTGTCAAAAATCGTATAGTCATAGAACATCAATATATATATCTATAAAGTTAATCATTTTAAGAGATAAATGCTTGTCTTTATCTTTTCAATCAATCACATTTCTAGCAAACTTGAGTTTGGGTTTCCAATAAGAATTTTCATAAACATTATCTACGACGATTCCTCTACTTGAACTTCCATGAATCATATATAATCCGCTGTTGTTGTTTTCCTTAACCAAAGCAACATGAAAGATACGTCCTTGCTTCTCAAAAAATAATAAATCTCCTGGTTGGGCTTGTTTAGGGTCTATTTTTTTACCTAGTTTTGATTGTGCCCCGGAGTTGTGTGGCAGCCGAATACCGTGTTCCTTCATCACAAAAAGGGTAAATCCTGAACAGTCAAATCCTTTGGGTGTTGAACCGCCATATTTATAAGATTTCCCTTGATATTTTTCGGCAAATTGAACGATAGATGTCCTTAATTTGGCACTTTTAGAGCTTGTTGTTTTCGTTCCAGAAGGTATAGATTCATATCCTTTGCATTTCATTACTAAAATGGCAATGCCCAATAATAATATCCATCTCCATGCGCTCTGATTCATAAATTTCGGTTTTAAGATCCGTTTCTTTCAAATGATAATTATAAGAAATTCTCGTTGTTCTTAAAAGATTTCGTTAGTAGGGTTATTGCAAATTATAAAAAACAACGAGTTTGGGCAATTTGATTTAATATCGAATTTGCTCATTTTTTTTGAACTGCATAGAGATTGTTATAACGAGTGCGTCAACTAACATAGTATTAAAAACTAATATTTTTGTGAGGTCGTTTATCTTCTTCTTTTCACTCTTGGTTTTCGCCTCTAGCCGGCTAGGCTCTTACTTTTTGCATTGCCAAAAAAGTAAGCAAAAACGCTAGTCAAAACGTAATTTACTTTCTTACTGATCCTTCGAATTCGCTTGATCTGCCTGTAAGTTATCAGCCTCATAACTTGAAAAAATCTACTAAGTGATCTTTTGCTATTTTTTCCTTCAATCTTTTGAATTAGTGCTTGAAATTATTTAATATTTTATCAACAGTTGATGCTTTAAAAAAGCAAAATCTCACAACCGCTCACGATTTTTTCTCTAGGAAATTACTTTTTTTGCCCCTTTAACCCTTCTGATTCTTCGCATCATTAAATTATTAAACACTAAATCATTCCCCTTAACCCCTTATTTCAAACTGATCTCGATCTTCCAAAAACTGAAACCGATCTCTAAAATTAGCTTTTCTTAAATAATCTAGCCGAACGGTTTGTGTAATCGCCTCGTCTTTAGCATGGAATAATATTTGTCCATTATAATCCAAAACCACAGAATCACCATTATATGGAATGTCATTTCCGTCTGTCCCAATCCGATTAACTCCAACGACGTAACACTGATTTTCAATGGCACGAGCCAACAATAAGGATTTCCATGCATGTGCTCGTTTGGCAGGGAAATTAGCGACGTAAATAAGCAAATCATAACCTTCAACATTTCTACTCCAAACTGGAAAACGCAGATCGTAACAAATCATGGGACAGATTTTCCAATCTCGATAGTGGATTATTTTCCGTTCTGTACCTGCGGTATAGGCACGCTGCTCATTTGCTAAAGTGAATAAATGCCGTTTATCGTATGTTTCTATTGTTCCATTTGGTCGAGCAAAAACAAAACGATTGTAATAATTACCATTTTCTTGGATAATTAAACTCCCACAAATGGCGGCATTGCTTTGTTCAGCTTGTTGCTTCAACCAATTCGTCGTTTCACCATCCATGTTTTCGGCAAGTGATGTTGCATTCATACTAAAACCCGTTGTGAACATTTCGGGTAGTACGATCAAGTGGGTAGTGTCTTCTAAAGCACTAATTTGCTCGGTAAAATAAGCTTTATTTGCCTCAGCATTTTCCCAAACCAAAGGTGCTTGGATAATCGTCGTTCGGAGTATAGACTTCATGTTATTCAATCACTTCTAATAAGGTTCTAAATGCTAATGCTTTTTCACCATATCGTTTCACATGATCGGCCTGTAAGGCAGGGGCATGATGAATTTGATATTGGTGAAGGGTTTTCATATCGTGGCAGTAATATTGGATGGCATAACTCACTCCTTCTTGACCGTTTTGAATAATTCTAAAGATTTTATGTTCCACAAACATGCCCGTTGCCATAACTTCTGGAATATGAATGGTACGCATCCACTCCAACCAATCGGCTTTAATATCTTCATCTACTCTAACCGTCACATTATATACTATCATTTTATTTT
>JAHDFQ010000018.1:23572-27276 GCA_020628085.1 Saprospiraceae bacterium | reverse complement strand
TAAAACTTCCTTTACAATTATTCTATATTTTTTTCTCCAATTTTCCTACAAATCAAACCTGTGTGTTTATTGTTCGTTCTAGATTAGTAAGGACTTTAATTTAAATTACAACTCAAATTTAATAACCAAATATTTCCCCTAAATAAAACAATATGAAAAATCAATTCTATTTTATATTTTTTATCATCATTAGTTTGATTGCTAGCGGTTGTGCTAGGAATCCTGTGACAGGTAAACGTCAGCTTAGTTTTATTTCTAAAAAACAAGAAATTGCAATGGGTCAGCAAAATGATCCTGCCATTGTTGCTCAATTTGGTTTGTATGAAGATGCTAAAATACAACGATTTATTAGTCAAAAAGGACAACAGATGGCAAAGATTTCACACCGTCCTAAACTCAATTATGAATTTAAAGTATTGGATTCTCCTGTTGTCAATGCATTTGCATTGCCTGGCGGTTATGTCTATTTTACGAGGGGTATTTTAGCACATTTCAATAACGAAGCGGAATTTGCTGGCGTACTTGGACATGAAATTGGACATATTACGGCTCGACATTCGGTGAGTCAGCAGTCGAAGCAGATTTTTGCACAGCTTGGTTTAGTTGCAGGTTTGGTTTTATCGCCTGAATTTGGTCAATATGCGCAAGAAGCCAGTCAAGGATTGGGTTTATTATTTTTGAAATTTAGTCGAGACGATGAAAGTCAATCTGATGAATTGGGGGTGTCTTATTCTACCAAAATTGGATATGATGCGCATCAAATGGCGAACTTTTTTAAGACACTAGATCGAAAATCAACGGCATCGGGTAGTCAGCGTATTCCTGAATTTTATTCCACGCATCCTGATCCTGCTAACCGTTTTGAACGAGTACATGAACTAGCAGCTAAAGCTCAAAAGAAATCTAATTTTAGAAATTATAAGGTTAATCGATCAGAATATTTGAATTTAATTGATGGCTTGATATATGGCGAAGACCCGAAACAAGGGTATGTTGAAAATAATGTATTTTATCATCCAGAATTGTTGTTTGAGTTTCCTGTTCCCAACAACTGGCAGGTGTTAAATTCACCTACCCAAGTGCAAATTGCACCGCAAGACGGAAACGCCATGACAATCTTTACCTTAGCTGCTGAAAAGAGTTTAGATGAAGCAGCAAATGCCATTATTGGAGCGCAAAATATGACTTTAATTGACCAACGTAGGAGCACGGTTAATGTGTTTCCCGCCCGCATTTTGTTGACCGATCAAACCAATCAGCAAGATGGTTCGGTGATTCGTATTTTAACGTATTTAATCCAAAAAGATAATGTCATTTATAAATTTCATGGGCTTGCTTTACGAGCGAATTTCAACAACTATCAAAACGCTTTTCAGCGAATTATGGAAGGGTTTCGAGCATTAAAAGATCCATCTAAAATTGATCGTCAGCCTGAGCGGATTCGGATCAAAACGGTATCACAAAACGGAACATTTCAACAAGCGATGCAATCTTTCAATATGCCGAGAAATAGACACGAAGAACTAGCTATTTTGAATGGCATGTTATTGACCGATCGAGTTACGAGTGGTACGCAACTGAAAGTCATTGGAGAATAATCGTAGATAACAAAAAAGCCAAGTCGTGATGACTTGGCTTTTTTGTTTTGAATAAGATTATTTTGCTCATTTAGAAAATAAAGTTTTGCTGACATAATGACGTAGAAAACTTTAAATTCGATGAGTAAAAAAAGAACTAATCTTTAACAAACTTAGCTCTCCTCTGAACTTCTCGCAAGTTTATCACAGTTTATTACATCGACTGACCACCCATCATCGTGATATACAAATCGTTGATATAATTAAAGAATTGCTCCAAAGCGTTTTGCTCATCATTGCCTAAATTAAATTTAAAGGTGCTTTGCATAGCATTATTTTCAACCGTTTTACTAGCTGTGTATACAATTTCTTTAAAGGTATCTTTGGTCATATTGGTGATTTGGCTACCTGCCATATCCATCGGCAGACCGGCTTCCTCACCTGCTTCCATGGTTGCTGGAATGTTCCAGTAAAATGTGGAAGCGTTATTTTTAATGGATTTACAATGCCTCTTGGCAATACGGTTTTTACGTTTGAATCCTTTTTTAAGGCGATTTTGAATTAAATCTGTGTCATTCGTTAAAAAAATAATGCCTTTGTGCATCGCCATGAATACATCCATCGGTAATTCTTCACTGACGATTTTATAATAATCACCGTTGCTTTGTAACGTTCCAAACTGTTCACCTAAACGCACGAATTTCATCATATCGTCTTTGTTGCCATAGGACATCATCATTGTGAATTCGGGTAATTTTTGAGTGGTCATGCGCTTTTTTTCAATTCGATTAAAATCTTCATCATATTCATAATCGACCACTTCCATTTCGACATCTTTCAGCCCCGTCATGTTAAAAACTAAGTCACCTTTTAAAAGATCATATAAGGCTTCTTCATCAATCATAATTCCAACAATATCCATTGCCGAGTTTGCCATTCCACCTACAAATGGAATATCATCCATCATATCATAGACCATTGTTTTGGTGGCTTCTACAGATTTTTCTACACTGTAATTTGCCGAAAAATATCCCAACAAATCATCGCCTTTTAGGTATTTATGCATTCTACGATTCATCTTATTATCCATCGTAGACGACCACAAATTTGCCATTTGAGGATTCATATATGTTTTGATTTTAGAAACCATAGCCCCATCGACAAAATTCAAATCCATCGACAAACGCGTATCTTTATACAAACCCATCATCTGATCTAGAAAAATTCCTAAGCCCATATCAGCCGCCTCGTCAGGTAAATTATCCATATTCATTTGCTGAATATATTGATAATCCATCCACATGTGAAAATCACTTTTTTGACTATCATTCACAAAGCGAGCATCTTGTTTGATACTGTTGATATTACTTCCAATAAGTTCACTCAAAGCATTATCCAGCATAACGTTGTTTAAACTATCGGTATATGCCATTTTATCAGCAAAACTCTCTTCAAAAACTTCAAAGTCGCTTTCTTTGTCTTCGACTTCTTCTTCATTCTCCTCGTCGTAATCGTAGTCTTCGTCCTCTTCATATTCCTCAAAATCAAAGTCGTCAAAATTAAACTCTTCTTCCTCCACTTCAACCTCTCCACTTACGTAAATTCCAACTTGGTCATTCCACAATAGCCTGCCAGAAGTCCCCATATCTAGGTAATCAAATGCTCCTTTTTTCTTTAAGACAACACCTTGCCCCATCATATCTTCCATCGGATTGACTTGCTGTTCTTTGAAAAAGGCTGTTGCTTTTTCAGTATCCGAAATTTTGAAAATGTATTTGAATAGGGAACGTTCATCATTGATATCAAAGACCGCATACGAATCTGCCATTAAATCAACGCCTTCGGAATTGGGTGATTGCAAGAAAGTCATCATTTCCTCCATTTTCATGGGATTGATACCGCCTGCCATTGTACCTAACATTTCCTGAAAAAAGTCCATCTTTCGGATATCGTCCAAGGCTACTTTTTTATTCAAATTATTCGGATTCATCCGCATAATAAAAGTAGCATCAGCGGGTACATAATCTATTGGAGATTGTGCTATTGACGAGATAGATATTGCCGTAACCATACATATCATTAGGGTTAAGCACTTTGTTTTGAATATCATTTTATTTGGTTTTTTAT
>JAHDFQ010000018.1:0-23472 GCA_020628085.1 Saprospiraceae bacterium | reverse complement strand
CATATCATTAGGGTTAAGCACTTTGTTTTGAATATCATTTTATTTGGTTTTTTATATCAAATGTTTTAATGCTAGAATGATTTAACAGCTTCGTTATTAAATCATTTTAGTAAGATTATATTGTAGTCTATTTGAACTAGATTCAATAGATAACTTCAAATTCTAATATGTTATTTCGTTTGCTATAGTGGTTTGTCCTTTGATAATTTCGGCAGCTGTTGTTTTTATCATCACAGATTTTTGACTAGCCGATAAACTGGCTTTGTCATTTGATTTTGTCTTAACTGTTTCTGGGAAACGGTAAATACCTACCAAACGAGCATTTTCGAGCATAAACTTCTCCATAAAACCCAATTGGTCATACACACCTGCTGCAATTGGATAATCGAACAATCGTCTGAATGTTCCTTTAGCATAACTAAAATTATCTTTGATAACAGGCGTTTTTCCAGTTGGCGATTTTTTACTCATTTCTTTAGCTAATACGTTAACGGCTTTGTTTAGAACGTCAACATCCGTAAAATCACCACTAAAACTGAATACAAAATCATCAAAATTACGATTGGATTGAACATTGGTTAATCCATCAACACCTTTCATAACCGTTTCCATTTCGTCGATCATAGATTGAATTTCACTCACTTGAGGAATTTTCATACCTTGATATTCCTTCTGATCCATGTAGTGCTTGATATTATCCTTGCTTTCACTCAAATTGACTGTTAGCACGGTAGAACCAGAACCATCTTTGTTCATACTCACCTCTTCAGTTAATTCAAGGCAGCTTGTAAAGAAAGTCATCGTCAATAGTAAGAGGAATGGAAATGTATATTTTTTCATGGGTTTAATTTTAACATAAAATCTCAATAATGTGGGTATAACGAATCGTAGAAACTATTTGTTATAAAACCTTTCGTTCAAAAATGCCAACTTTGAAGAAAAGATGTAAGAATAATTCGATGATTAGTTAGATAAATCGGATGGAGAGGTTACTACTCATAACGATACCACATCAACACACCGCCAAACAAGGTGATTAACGCTGCTAAAACACTTGCCATTTTGATAGAATACTGGATATGATTGACAAAAATCTCAATATTTTCTTGTTGGTCGGGATATTTTGGAAAAATCTCTTTTGCCATCTTTTCCTTATTAAACATGTGCGTCGCATCGAATTCGACGTCGTTTTGAACTAAGATTTTATAGCTTTTGAATACGCGTACTCGAAAGTAAACATTCACAAAAAGCATGGCTACAAATAAACCAATGATTAGAGAAACAAGAAATAAGTACATGATCGCTGTTTAGTATTCTAAATAAAATTATCCTATCAACAAAAATACACTTCTTTAGTTTCGATCTAAAAACTATTAACATTTTCCGATTCATTTAAACTTCCTTTCATGAAAAAAACGGTAGTTAAGATGTAATTTAATAATCAAAATAATTACACTGTAGTTAAAGTGTGTTATTTTGATAATTTTCATTTACCAAAATTTGCTCAACACTCAAAATATCACTATTTTGCAACTAATTATTTAATACATCACCAAATAAAATACAATTTCAGAAAAACAGTAGGATACAAAAAATTTAAATAGTGCTGTGTGTGCGAGCAATCTTTTCAATGAGAAAAGATTGCTCTTTTTTGTAAATTTAAGGCATGAAAAATATAGCAGAACAACTAAAAGACAATTTGGTCTTTGAAGCTCGAAGACGTTTGATGGAAGAAGGGCAAACCCGAATCAAAAAGTGCTTGGCTCAAGTAACCGAGTCAGAAATTTGGTTTCGTCCTAATGACCAAACTGTTAGTATTGGTAATCAAGTTCTGCACCTTTGTGGGAATGTTCGGCAATGGATTCTGGCTGGTTTGGCTGGTCAGCCTGATATTCGGAACCGAGATGCAGAATTTGACATCAATAATCGCTGTTCGAAGGCAGAATTAGTTGCCAAATTAGATCAGTTGATGGAAGACGTTGATGATTTTTTGGAAACCGTTACAGTAGAGCAATTATTGCAGAAAAGACCCGTTCAGGCATACAACGATTCTGGAATGAGTATATTGATTCACGTTATAGAGCACTTTTCCTATCACGTAGGACAAATTACTTATATTGTTAAATCAACAAAAAACGTAGATGTCGGATACTATAAGGATGTTGACCTAACCCAAACGAACTAGATCAAAATATTGATTTATAGCCAGTTGAACGACTTGACCATATATGTAAACAAGAAAGGTAACGTTACCCAAAACCACTCATTCACAAAAATCAACATAAAAATACACGCTACTACAGATACTAAAAAAATAATCCAATCTAATGGCGTTGATGATTTTACTTCGACACTCATAATGTATAGTATTAAACAAAATTTAACCACTCTAAAAGCAGCTTTATTAATGTAACGCAAATCTAAGAACTATTCCGATAAAAAGCACGGATTCTTTGTCATTTTTTAAAAGTGAGATCGCTTCACTGCAAGAGCATTTTGCTTCGCTACATTTTGGGAGGTAGGAGGCAAGAATTGAGATATAAGAGCATGCGCTACGCTTATTGTGAGAAATGAGACTCCAAAAGCGCCTTTATGAGCGTCTATTTTGGAGTCTCATTTCTCAAAGTTCCGAAGGAACGCTCTTATATCTCAATTCTTCCTTCTCAAAGTAAGCGAAGCGCACGCTCTTGACTCGTGCAATGAAGCGGTCTAACTCAACAATTTCTCCAATCCAATTCCCCGTGATCCTTTTATCAAAATAGATGCATTCTGAAAATTCTGAGCTGTCCACCATGCTTTTAAGGCAGCGGTATCTTTAAAATGTAAATTTTCAAAACCAGTGACTTTCCCAAATTCAGTCCCGACAGTGATGATGGTTTCGATATTTAACGTTTTAGCTAGTTCGATGATGTTTTGATGTTCTGCCTGACTGTATTCACCCATTTCGAGCATATCACCGAGGATGGCTATGGTATGAGAAGTATTTCTTTCTGAAAGATTTTTCAAGGCTTGTTGCATGCTTGTTGGGTTCGCATTATAGGCATCTAAAATAATCGTATTGGTTTCTTTGTTTATAATTTGAGAACGATTATTCGACGGAATATAATCTGAAATAGCTTGCTTAATCTTTTCTGGTGGTACTTTAAAATATTTACCGATAACAATAGCCGTCATCATATTATTGAAATTATACGCACCAACCAATTGACTTTCAACGGTATATAAAATACCATCGGGTGCTAAAAAAGCTGCTTTTAGAAAGGGTGTTTTACTTAAAAAAGAAACTTCTAACATTCGAGTATCCATACTTGGATCAGCACTTTTACCGTAAGGAATGACTCGTAACATATCTTTTGACAGTTCTTTCAGATGTGCTTCATCTTGGTTGACAAACAAAACACCTTTTTGAGCATGTAAGTAGCGATACAACTCCGATTTTCCTTTTTTAACCCCTTCTATTCCACCGAAACCTTCTAAATGTGCTTTGCCGATATTGGTGATGAGTCCATGCGTCGGTTCAGCAATATGACATAAAAAATCAATTTCTTTTTGGTGATTAGCTCCCATTTCGATGACCGCAATTTCGGTATCTAGTGGCATTTCTAATAAAGTCAGCGGTACACCAATATGATTATTAAAATTTCCTTTTGTAAAATGGGTTCGATAGTGAGCTGACAATACCGAACTAACCAGTTCTTTTGTCGTGGTTTTGCCATTGCTTCCCGTGATTGCCAATATCGGAATGTCAAATTGTCTTCGATGATGCCGTGCCAGTGCTTGCAAGGTTGCCAGTACATCATCAACTAATAAATAACGATCATTTTCTTGATACTCAATTTCGTCTATTACTGCAAAAGCGGCACCTTTTTCAAGTGCTTCCTTAGCGTAATGATTGCCATTAAAATTGCTTCCTTTTAAAGCAAAAAATAATACGTCAGTTTGAATTTTACGGGTATCCGTACAAACAATGGAGTGTTGCTGATAGATAGAATAAATATAGTCTAAAGTACTTTTCATGATTACTATTATAGCCAATTACAGTTGCTACACAATTAAAAAAGTAATTGGTAAAATAACAAAAAAGGTAGCCCAAAATCAAATCTGGAACTACCTTTTAAGTATTAAATCAAGGGAGCGTCGTCTATTTACACCTATTATTTAAATTTTAATTTTACTGCGTAATACTCACTGAACCTGTTGGGTTCGTTGCACCCGCATTATTACTCATATCATAAACAGAATGATCTATCGCATTAGCAGGAACAGGACTGACCAATGGCTTCAATAAAAACGGTGCAGCACTGTTGTCTGGAACAGGTTCTACTGAAATTACAATCGTTCCTTCTGATAAATCTACGGGGAAATCTAATCCTGCTGGAGCATTTTTTAGAAAATCTTCACCTGGAAATGGAGGACTCATTAAGTCACCGCTAAATGGTGCAGCATTGTCTGATCCAGTAACTGTTCGGAATGTTCCTGTTGATAAAGGAGTTCCGTTGACAACTGCCCAACCTTCATAAATCCAACCTTCTGGAAGTTCTGGTAAATCCAAGCCTGCTCCTGGCCCAGCCATTGGATTCAACCACCATACACCACTCAATTCGTCATTATCATTATCGTTTGTTGGTGTTGCTAGGATATATTGACCCGTACTGTTTAAGAAATTAGTGCCTAAAGCAGCGTCGTGTTCTACATTCAAAGTAGCTGTTCCGTTAGAAATGTCACCAGCCAGAATATGTACTGCCGATGGAGCAGGATCATTATCTGGAGCAGGTTCAATTGTCAATACAAAAGCGGTTGCATTTTCAATCGTTTCGGTATCTAAATCAAAGGCTGTTCGGGAAGGTGTGCCATTTGCATCGACATTAAAAACGCCTGTTGTCACAGGTGCGCCATCCACAATTAGCCAACCTTCATACGCATAATCAGAACCGACATCTTCTAAACCTTCGAGATTGAGATTTAAGGTGCTGGTTTCTGTTGTTATTGCCGTGGTGTCATCATCGTTATTACAAGCAACTGTCATTGTTACTACAGCAATCAATAAAGAGAATAGATTTAATTTTGAAAAATTCATACTTCGTGGTTTTTATATTTTATAAATGATATTTTAATTTAAAAGGAATATTTTCCTTCTTTCTTAATTACATCCACAAAGTTATGAGCTAAGTATTTCAGCCCAATCACGAAAGTTTCACAAATGTATCACGGTGGTTATGGGGGCGACAGTTGCATCAAAAAATTTATTCTTTCACTAATTTTCCTTGTACGACTTGTCCTTTATTTTTGATCGTATATAAATAGACACCAGAAGCAGCACCTCTTAAATCGACAGACTGCGTTGATGATCCTTGTTCTAAAATAGTAGAAAAAATACATTGTCCATTGGTCATAAAAATATTTAAAGTTGAGGGTTCTTCTAAATGTTCAACTTGAAATTGAATTTGGTTGTTGAATGGATTCGGATAGGTGGAAACACCAATTGGGTTTTGTATTATCGTTTCAGTTGATACTAATAAAGCTGTATTAACTGCTTCTAAAATATCAATATTTCCATAACCATAAGTGTTATTTGGAACGGTCAACGAATCTATATCACCACAACCTTCATTCGATAATTTAGGTCGTGCTGTTTGCTCTAGAAGGCTTTCAATAACTTCTACTTGACCTGCTAGTTCTGGTTTTGCTGAAAGAAGTAATGCTACTGCACCTGCTACATGCGGCCCGGCCATGCTTGTGCCGCTAAATGTTGCATATTGACCATCTCGAATGGATGACCGTACACTTGATCCTGGTGCGCTTACATTTGGTTTTAAAATAGTCGAACTATCCAACTGAATTGCTGGACCTCGACTGCTAAATCCAGAAATGGTATCATTGATTCGGATTGACCCCACGGTAAAGCTATTTTCATAAATTGCCGATGGATTACTCACAGAACTACAGCCACTTCCGCCACTATTTCCTGCTGATACTACCACCACTATTCCCGATGCTTTGACATTATTGACTACCGTTTCCATCAATTCAATATGTAAAGAATCACAACCTTCAATTTCGGGACAACCCCAAGAATTATTAATGACGTGTGGTGCTTTTGTTGGGTCAGGATTTTCATTATTCAAATCGGTTGGTGCGATAAACCATTCATAACATTCGATGTATGAAGCAGGTGTTCCCCAACCACGTTCCATGTTTCGACAAGCGATCCATTTAGCTGCGGGTGCGACACCAATTTGATTTTCATCACCATCATCTCCTGTCATTGTTCCCATGGTATGCGTGCCGTGGTTGCTATCATCACAAGGAAATGGAACGTCCAAACCACAAGGATTATGAATGGCTTCCAAGGTAGAATCCCCATGTAGTGGATCAATTGCTCGGATGGCATCGTGCCAATGATAGTTGTGATCTGCCGTTGTACCATCCCAACCTCGGTAAGAATTTTTCAGGGCTGGATGTTCCCATTCATAACCTGTATCTTGCCCACCAATAACGATGCCTTCTCCTTTGTAGCCTAGTTCCCAAACCTGATTGGCTTTAATATTTTCAATCCCCCATTCGATGGCACTTGGCCCACGTAAATTGGTATAGTCTTCCGTTTCTGGCATTTCTAGTTGTACTGACGGATTGTGTAAAATGTGCTTCACTTCTGATAAACTCGCCAGTTGTTCTATTGTAGAAATATCCGTTTTTGTATACAAGGCATTCGCTACGGCAAAAGCACGATAATTGGCTGAAGTATTATCTAATATTTGAGTGACTGAACCTTGTGTTTGTTCTCGTAAAGTATGAAGTTGTTGATACACATAAGCGGCACGATCATTCTTATTTCTAAAAACGGAAGCGGCTGATACATCTGCTTGACGTTGCATGACTATGATAATATCAACTAGGTCATTGCGCTCTAATTCGGTAAAAACCTGAGGACGAACTTTATCTTTCCAATTATCATTTGTTGGTAAGAAAAAAGCAGTTGATAAGATAAAAAAAGGAAGGGCGAGGATTAGTATTTTTTGGGACATATTTTTTAATGTATTAATGAATAACGTATTGAGTTTTTTATTCAAAAATACGGTTTTAGATTTGTTGATGTTGACTGAAAAACAGACTTGCAGGGTAGTTGACAGTTATAACTTTTTAATCTCTTTAAGAATATTGGCTCTGGCTTGGGCTTCATTTATAGATTGAAAAATTGGAGTGTGATAGATTTTTGTCTTTTTAATGAAATGCGTAAGCGCCTTTTTTCGTCCAATTTTGTATAAAAACATAGGATATACTGCATATTCTGAACGAATTTGTTGTGTGTAGGTTTGGTAAGATTTCCAATCTCGGCTCAATACTTCTAAATCAAAATCTAAGAAAAAAGGTAAATCAGGATCGTGTATACCTGATGGAATTTGATGATTTTGAGTGGCTAAAATTTGGGTATGAATTTTTTTGATTTGGTTGGCTGGAAGTCCAAGTTGTTGCAACCGTTTTTTAGCAAGGTTGGCACTTTTGTATTCGTTATCTCGTTTTCGAGCATTGTAAATAATGTCGTGGTACCAAATCGAAAAGGCAACAGTATCGGGTGATTTCCAAGTACAATCTGCTTGATCCATCAAAGCAAATAACTCTTGAATATGATTCAAATTGTGATAGGCTCGACCCGATTCTTGGTAATTCGATTCGATTTCTTCCCAAAGTGTGTTGTGTAATATCTCGTCGTCTGAATACCGAGCTACTAAATTTAACCAGCGCTGTCTTAAGTCCATACTGGTAAAATATTGTATTTTTATGAAAAATAAAAATGATCTCAATACAAGAATTGAGAAACGACTCTTTTTGTCCAAAAAATTTAATAAAACACGAACTTATGAGATTATATACCGACTGTATCTCTTGTAAAACCGCCAACACTGTCAAATCCTATGCTTCTACTAGACCAGACTTAGCGATGGATAAAGGTGATGAATTTAAAGTGAACTGTACTAATTGTGCAAAAGATCAGAACAAGCATGTAAATGATGTTTACGCAACAGAAAATCCAATTATTTTAATTATTGGAATTGTTATTAGCATCGTTGTTACAGTATATTTGTGGAGTATTGTAGGTGTTTTCGGAACGATTACGATCATCATTCCTGCATTGATATGGCAACAACAAAGAAATGCAGCTCATGCTTTTAACTCTTACAGAATTGAACGGTAATTATTGTTCAAGTACCATTCTAAAACCCTTTGACCTTTTTCCGTGAACTGAAAAAAGATAATGGTGTCGAAATTGTCAGATGACTTGTGCCGCCTGCTAAGTGGTAGCTTCCACTTCCATAATCTAATCTAAATGTCTTAATTTTGATGCCAAATCCAAAAGAAAATCCAGCAGTAGAGCGCAAACCTGCTACAGTCAGTTCTTGGCGACGCAGGTGATTGTAACCGACTCGAAGGCGTAAATTTTCTTTCTTTCCCAATAAAAATTCTCCATTAAAAATCACGTGACGGAAAAGGTTGTCTACCCAATCACCAAATTGATTTTCCGTAGAAATATTATCACCTGTAAATATGGTCGTTTGTTCTAAATTAGGGTCATCATACAAGATATTCCAACGCTGTAGATTATGAGCAATAATTGACAATCGGAAAGGTAGATGTTTTAATTTTTTGGAAACTCCAAACTGTATATCAAATGGAATTGGTTCTCGGTTGTCTTGTCGATAATTTGTAAACTGTCCACCAATATTTCTAAACACTAAAGTAGCTGTAAATCGGCTTGCCGTATCCCGATACATAGCAGAAGCATCTGCTGCCAAACCAATAGAACTATAGGATTCTAGGTTGGAAGAAACAAATTTAAAATTTGCTCCTAACGTCATTTTATCATACAACTTTCTTCCTGCACCAATGGTAAACGCATATTCGGCAGCTTCAAACGTTCCTATGATATCACCAAGCGCATTGGTTTCCTCAAACTCCCCATAATTAATATATTGAACGCCGCCATGAATCGTTGTTTTCCATTTTTCGATATGATGCCCATACCCCACATAACCATTGTGAATATCCGCCAAGTGAAAGTTATAGTTAAAACTTAATTGTTGGTGCATTTGCTCATTCAGCGCTGCCGGGTTGGCATACGCCAGTGCAATATCATCGTCCTGAACGGTAATTAAATTACCTCCCAATGCTGTGATTCGTGCAGAAGATGGTGCATCCAAAAATTCATATACATGGCGACCTCCAACTACTTGAGCGTTCGTTTCTAAGCAAAATAATAGTATGATTCCGATGATTAAAGTCAGGTTTATTTTCATGTTTTTTTTTATTTTCACCACAGAGCTAAACAGAGAACACGCAGAGTATAACAGAGTCAAAGCATTATGCGTTAAAATGTTACTCATTAATATGTTAGCCTTCATCAGAAGCACGTTTCCAAGTCGTATTACAACGCCCCAGTACACAGTCCATCTTTCGTTCTAGCTCACCATTTTCGTCGTATAATTCCAACTCGCCGTGTTCTTTATTGCCGTCTATATTTTCTTCGGTGGTTTTGTATGTTCCTTTTGCTTTGAGATTTCCGTTTTCATGGTATTCTACAAAAGGGCCATTTTCATTGTTATCGGTAAACATGACGGTTTCTTTTACTTGCTTGTTTTTGTAGTAGAAATTCCATTGACCATTCATAGCGCCGTTGACATATTGACCATTTGAACTCAGCGCACCATTCTTGTAATAAGAGCGATATGCTCCTTCAAAATTCCCATCTTTATAATGTTCAACAATTAAAGTATCACCTGTATTTTCAAACAACACGCGCTGCCCTTGCAAGGTATCATTTTGGTAGAATGCTTTTTCTTCTATTTTACCATTTGGAAAATATCGGACATAATCTCCATGTCGAGCAAAGTCTTTCTTTTTCCGAGTGATTTTTTCTTGTAATCGTCCATCCTCATCAAAAGTTTCGACGGTTTCTATATGTTTAGCGCAACTGATACATCCGATAATAGCGATGATGAGAATAAGCAAACGAGTTATCATAAATACAAATTATTTTAGTTTGTAACGCAAAAAGGTACTTTCCATTTCATAAGAATACAAAGAAAACGAAAAAATGTCTTTTGGTTACAAAAATTATTTACTACCCTTGTCTTTTTAATCCTTCCACAAAATACATATCGACCAGTCCTTTACTTTTAACTTCTATTTTACCACGAGGTGTACATATAAAATGATCTTTGACTAACTGATAGGTGGCTTCTGAAATATTTACTTTTCCAATTTCACTGCTAGCCTCCATCCGTGCAGCAATATTAACCGTATCGCCCCAAATATCGTAGGCAAACTTTTTAATCCCGACAATTCCAGCAACTACCGAGCCTGTATGAATCCCAATGCGCGCCTCAAAACAAGGTTGATTCAGTTCCGTTTTTTCTAATTGTAGCGCCGCCATATAGGCTTGAATTTCTAGGGCTGCCTGTACCATCTTGACTGCCATATTTTTTTCAGAAACAGGAATCCCACCTACGCACATATAAGCATCACCAATAGTTTTGATTTTTTCGAGACCATACATATCCATAATTTCATCGAATGTTCTAAAACATAGATCAATTTCAGCTACTAAATCTTCTGGTGATAATTGTTCTGCAATATTCGTAAAACCTTTAAAATCGGAAAATAGTACCGTAACGGATTCAAATCTTTTAGCTTTTGTTTTACCATATTTTTTCAACTCCTCTGCCGTTTCCGCAGGTAAAATATTAAGCAGTAATTCATCTGATTTTTGTTTAGCTTGTTGCAATTCTTGAGTTCTGACTTCCACTTCTTTTTCCAGTTTTCTTCGACCTTGTTCCACTCGATAAATTCTCAATTTGAATAGTCCAATAACTAAACTCGTTGCTAAAAACAGAGCGGTCAATAAAAACCACCACGTATTAAAGAAGGCTTCATGTACTTTTATAGGAATTTGTAGTTGTTCCTCTTGCCAGTTCTCTCCAACTGCTGCCGCCTTTACTTTAAAAATATAATCTCCCGCAGGAATATTATAATATCGGGCAACATGATTATTAGATGGTTTTGACCAAGTCGGTTCAAATCCTTCCAGCATATAGCTATAATTATTTTGAGAAGGATTTGCATAATTCGCTAGGGTAAATTCGATGGTAAAAAACTTATCTTGATGGGTTAATTCTATGGTTGTATCGGGTGATAGTTGCGTTTTTTGAGTCAATAACCTATCTACGTTACCATCAAATCGAGCGAATGAAGTCCACAAAATAGGTGCTTCGGTAGCTTCCTTTTGCTTCATAAATTGTTGAGAAGGATAAAAAGCGTTCACACCATTTAAGCCACCAAAATAAAGTCGGTCGTTGTAATCTTTGTAGAAGGAAATTCGATTAAATTCATTAGACGACAACCCGTCTTGTTGATAATAATTCGTAAAAGATTGATCGGCAATACAATACCTCGACAGACCATTATCGGTGCTTGTCCAAATACATGTATCGCCTTCAGGTAGTAATCCGTTAATAAAATTATTACTCAATCCTTCCTCAGTAGTCAAAACCTCAATCCTACCCGTTGGAATGTGTAATTGGTCTAAACCGTTGGCTGTCGCTATCCAAAGATTGGCTTTATTATCTTCATAAACAGCGAGGATTCGATCACTACTTAAATCCGAATTTTGAGTATTGATACTCGTAAAAACACCTTTAGATGTAGAAATTTGAAATAAACCGTTGGCATTGGTAGCCACCCAAAAATAATCACTTTCTCTTCCTTGATACAAATAAGTAATATCAGAAGTAATTGCTTCTTGTAGCTCAGGTAAAAAGCTCAAATTCACCAAACTATCTTGTTGGTCATACACATAAATAGATTGTTCATAGGCAAACCACATCAAACTATCTTTATCCATCGTCATTGTCCCCTTATCATTAGTAGGAACTTGAAAAAGTGTATCTATTTGTAGCGTTTTGACATTAATTTTTAGTCCATTTCCTGTGTATAAATGATTTTTATGATAGAAGATTCCAAAAGGTGGATTGTTGAATGGAACAGATCGAAAAAGCGGCGTAATAATATCTGTTTTAGTATCTAATTGGTGAATAGAATTATAATACGAAAAGAAAATATGACCTTCTCCATCACCTGTGATACCTCGCATACTACAAATTCCATGATCGCAAAACTCACTTCCTTCATTCAAATATTGTTGAAATAGTCGGTTGGATTTGACCAGTTTAACGGCTCCAAAATCGGTTGCTACCCAAAGTACACCTTGTCTGTCTTGATAAATAGTACGATAGTTGACTGCATTTTTAGTGATTTGTCGAATACGTCCATTATAATTCGTTGCCTTTTTTCTAGTAGCACTATAATGCCAAAGACTAGAAAATCCACCGACCCAGATATCTCCGTTCGGTTCCATCCAAAAGGCACTCATCAAATATTTATTAGACGTAATTTGATCCGATAATTCATGACGAATAAATTTATTATATTCTCTGTAAAACACCTCTCCACGTTCTGTCAGCACCCATAACTGATTGTTTTGATCGACCCACAGATTAGAAATTCGAGCGGTAGAAGGAATTCTAAACTTAGACACAGGTTTCCCCGACTTCGTAAGGCTTTGAATTGTCCTGTCCTTGATAACCGTATATATAAACCGATCATCTTCCACCATCGGTTTATCAGGATAATTACCTAAAAGAGGTAGGGTATTTAGACTATCGTAGGGGCTGTGTAAAAGGCTACTGCCTAATTCAGCAGAAAAAGAAGAAAACCAAACCTGCTGTTGACGATCCAAAAATAATCGCTTGGGTTCAAAGTTTTGATCTTCTTCTGTTTTATAAATAGCGGTAGATTTAAAATTATCTGCTGCAAACTGATAAACTCCTCGATTGTCTAGCACATATAATTGTCCAGTAGAATCCACACATAAATCTTCAATATAATGATTGGAATTATTTTTTTCGGCAGGGTAATAATCGACTTTTTCAAACTGAATCCCATCAAAACGATTTAATCCATTAAAGGTCGCTAGCCAAATAAAACCTTTGTTATCTTGCTGAATTTTAAATACATTTCGATGAGATAACCCGTCTTCAAAACCATATACTTCTATTTGTACTTCTTCTGTTTGCGCCAACGAAATGGTACAAGTCAACAAAAGAAATACTAATATGTGTAGGTGTTTGAGCATTTGATAACTTAATAGTGCTTCAAAAATACATATTCAACCGCACTTTTTTTTAAAACGAATTAAACCTTTTCCTTTACGGGAAGTCATACTACTAATTAAAAACAATCCGCTTGGTTACTATTTCAGATGAAGACATATTGGCGTACTTGGCAACTAAATCCAATTTTGAAAAGGGGTTTCGGTTACTCATGCAAAAATATCAAGAACGGCTGTATTGGCATATTCGTCGAATGGTAGGCACACATGATGACGCAGATGATGTGATTCAAAATACCTTTATTAAGGTCTATCGCAATATTCAAAAATTTGAAAAAAAGTCGAAGTTATATACTTGGTTATATCGAATCGCCACCAATGAAACGCTGACTTTTTTGAAAAAACGAGATCGACATAATACCAGTTCTATTGACGATGAGGACAATACGATCATGTATTCCCTCAAATCAGAAGTTCAAGTAGAAGCGGAAACGGTACAGCAGCAGTTGGAAAAAGCTTTAGAGCAATTGCCCGATAAACAACGCTTGGTATTCAATATGCGCTATTATGAGGAAATGCCGTATCAACAAATTGCGGATATTTTAAAGACTTCAGTTGGTGGATCTAAGGCGAATTATCATCATGCCGTAAAGAAAATTGAAGCGTTTATTAAAGGAAACTGAGCTGATTTTTAAATTATAATTGTAATGAATCGAAAAAAAGAAATACAGGAAGAATTAGAATCTATATCGCCATTATTAGCAAAAATAGATCGAACGGAAACACCCGAAACACCTTATTTGTATTTTGATAAATTGACAGATAAAGTGTTAAATCAGGTGAAAGAGAAGGAAACACCTTTTTGGTGGCATCAGATTTTAAACCAACTTACATTTAAAAACGCTATTGCTTTTGCTAGTCTAACGATCATTATCATCGTAGCAACTGTTTTATTTTTACAACCATCCGATACTATTGAATTGAACTCATTTGCCAATTTAGAAGAGGCTGCCATTGATGATTATATCGCCTCTAATATTGACGATTTTGAAGAAACGATTTTGTATGAATATGTTGATGTATCTTCTGATCCAATGGATTTTTTGGAAGTAGATGAAACCGAAGTAGATCAATTAATGAATGAGTGGATAGATGATGTGGATATTGAAACCATTGAAGAATTTTTATAAAAAATAGTTATGAATAAATTAATAGGAATTTTAATTTTTACTTGTTGTTTGCAAATGTCTGTGTTTGCACAAAGAGGTGAAAGAATAGAACAAGTAGAAGCCATGAAAATTGCGTTTATCACAAATGCAATTAATTTAACACCTGAACAAGCACAACAATTTTGGCCGCTATATAATGCTTTTCAAGAAGAAAACAGAGCCATTAGAAAAGAAGAACGGCAGATGCGTCGAGCAGCAGATTTAAATGAATCAGAAGCGGAAGCCCTATTGATCCAATATTTTAGAAATCAGGAAGATAAACTCAATCTTGAACGAACCTATGTTACAAAGTTTAGGAATGTAATTTCTGCCAAACAGGTGTTGTTGCTCAAAAAGGCAGAACAAGAGTTTAAACGAAAGTTACTGCAACGAGTTGGTGAACGCAG
The DNA here is from genome assembly GCA_020628085.1 of Saprospiraceae bacterium. GTDB lineage: Bacteria > Bacteroidota > Bacteroidia > Chitinophagales > Saprospiraceae > JAHDES01. Next base: position 8,695 of record JAHDFQ010000018.1, on the reverse strand, counting down.
AGGTCGAGGTCGTAATTAGGCTTTTGCCAGAAAATCTAAATACCCCAAAATAATTCCTACTAAGAGAATAGCGGCTGCAATGAAGTAGAAAATTCGATTAGAACGTTGATGTCGAGCTTCGAGCAGCCCTTTTTCTAATAAAATATCTTCTTCGGATGCTTCTTCATACGAGAAATTGGGATCATCACTAGCACTTTGCAAATCCAATCCTTCAATAATTTGTTGAGCTTTAACAGCATCTTCCTGATCGACATGCAATCCAATACTAGCAAAGTCAGCCGTAAACATGCTATTCATATTTGCATTGGAAAAGAAACTTTCAATACCCGATTCCCTTAACTTCGCTGCATATAAATGTGCCTCTGTCTCTTGATAGAAATGTTTTATTAGAATGGTTTGTTGATGGTTCATAAAATTGACTGTTCTCAAAATCTAATTCGCTACGATCACAAAGATACGATTTTATAAAATCAGTTGGTTTAGAATATACATTTTTGTAATTTGTGTCGAACCAATAAATTGAATATTATGGAATCGTGGTTATACTTTTTACTTTTTGGAGCAATTGCAGGTTGGATTGCAAACTTTATTATGGCAGGACGTGGGATCGGCTTGATCGGAAATATTATCGTCGGAATATTAGGTTCGATGATTGGAGGATGGTTGTTCGATCAATTGGGTATCACCGTACAATCAGGCTTTCTAGGTTCACTCATTAGTGCGGTAGCAGGTGCAGTGGTTTTATTGTTTGTTATCGGCTTGATTAGAAGGTAAGTTCAATTTTAATAATTATAACGCAGACCGACCAACTCACCAGGACGAATTTTTTTATCTTGTGCAGGAAAAGCACTTGGATAATCCTTTTTCACCGTATGTAAGATACGAGCAGCTTCTAACTTACTACTAAAAGCACCTGCTAGTAGTTTATAATATGGTGAAGAGTGCACCCAATCAATTGGAATGTATGGATACATGCGTAAGAAATCGGCTTTTACTTTTTCCATTTTCACTCGATCTGTCGTCGCTAAAATCTGGATTCTCCATCCAGGCACAAACTCTGTCATTCGATTATTCGCTGCATATTGATCCATCACACGAGTGATTTCCGCATTTTCATTGATGGTAATATTTTGAGCGTTGGTACTTATTGCTACTATACAAAACCAACTCACTACTATAAATAATCTCATATCAACAGATTTTTCACAAAAATAGACAATCTTTACGACAGTTCTATATCGCATACCGATTCGCATCTAATTTTAACAAAACGCCAATCATCAAAGTAAATCCCATTAAAGACGAACCGCCATAACTAATAAAAGGCAAGGGAATTCCAATAATTGGCATCAGCGACATAGTCATTCCGATATTGATAAAAAAATGTATAAAAATAATACCTGCTACACCATAAGCATATTGGCGAGCAAAAGCAGATCGCTGCCGTTCAGCCACAGTAACGAGTCGTTGCAATAGTGCTAAAAACAAAATAATCACCAAAAAACTACCAATAAATCCTTGTTCTTCTCCTACGGTACAAAATATAAAGTCTGTAACCTGTTCGGGTACATAATTGAGCTTGGTCATCGTTCCTTCTAAAAATCCTTTTCCTTGTATTCCACCTGATCCGATAGCTAGTTTTGACTGTAGCACATTGTATAATGAACCTTGAGGATCACACTTTTCTGGGTTCAACCAAACATTGATACGATCTTGTTGATGCGGTCGCAAAAAATTATTAAAGGCATAATTAGTCGTAAATATCAGTGTACTTCCTATTAAAACTCCGCCTGTTACCAATACCGCAATTCGTTCTAATCTACTTCGCCACTGTAGAATTGACAACCCTAATACAGCAATAATATTTGCTACGAATGTATATAGGACAAATCCATTCTGAAAAGCAATAATAGAGCTGAGTATCCAAATTAGACTAATGCCCATACCATACCACTTGTAATTTTTTAGGTTTAAAACCAATATGAAAATTCCAATGAAAAACAATCCAAGTATAACGGATAAAGGTTCAAAAGAAAGCCCTAAAATAAAAATGCTTCCGAGGGCAAAAGCAATAATATAAGGGAATACAGGCATTCCTTCTCTAAATAACAGTATAAAAAATGAAAAAAAGATCAGTGCAGAACCTGCATCGGGCTGTAACAATATTAACGCAGGAGGAAATAAGATAATACCAATTGAAATAAACTGTGAACGACTAAATCGCAAGTTGGTACTGTAAGTACTTAAAAATGCAGCTATTGCCAAACAAGTAGCAAATTTGGCAAATTCAGAAGGTTGCAAGGAGAATCCGCCAGGCAAAGCATACCAAGAGGTGGCACCTTTAATATTTTTCCCTATAATTAAAACTCCAACGAGCGAAGCCATCGCTGCTCCATAAACTAGATACGCAAATGTCCGCCAAAATTTCCAGTCAATTACTAGGGTAAACAACATAATAACCAGAGAAAGCCCGACAAAAATCGTTTGTTTTCCGACTGAAGTTTGTGTCAAAAAATCAATTCGACTAGAAGGATATCCGTCTCCATATCCAACCGAATAAATCATACACCAGCCCACTCCAACTAAACTCAAATACAGAGAAAAGATGATCCAATCTACACTTTCTATTCCTGATTGTCGGCGTCTACTCATTTATCAGTTACCGTTGATAGCAGCTATTTTATTGTAAATTCAATTCAAAACGCTAAATTAGCAATTTGTAAACGTAAAACTCATCCAGTTTTTCTTTTTATGGAGCAAAAATCAACAGACGAAGCATATTTAACTAAATGGCGACTTATTTTAGGTCGAAAAGCAGAAGATGAAAACCAACAACCACAAGAATTGAACGAAATTCAAGAGGGTATGGATGAGGTATTAGAAGCACTCTATGATTCTGAACGAAAAAAAGGTTTGGGCAAATCTTCTCCAAATGTGAATCGTTGGCTGGGTGATATACGAAAATATTTTCCTACTTCGGTGGTGCAAATGATGCAAAAGGATGCGCTAGATAGATTGGGTTTAGAACAGATGTTACTAGAACCAGAATTATTAGAATCTATTGAGCCTGATGTGGATTTGGTGGGAACAATTTTGTCGTTGAAAAAAGTCATGCCTGACAAAACAAAAGAAACTGCACGAATAGTTGTACAGCGGGTCGTGCGAGAACTCGAAAAGCGGTTACGAAATCCGATGCGAGAAGCCATTCAGGGTTCATTGAATAGAGCTGTTCGTAACCGAAGACCTAAACACAACGAAATAGATTGGCACAAAACCATTCGAGCAAATCTTAAAAATTATCAAACAGAATTAGGAACTATTATTCCCGATCAATTACGTGGATATGGAAAAAAAGGGAATGCACTCAAACACATTATCTTAGCTGTAGATCAAAGTGGTTCTATGGCTACTTCTATGGTATATTCGGGCGTGTTTAGTGCGATCTTGGCGTCGCTTCGTTCTATAAAAACACATATTGTTGTATTTGATACCGCAGTAGTGGATTTGACAGATACATTACCCGATCCTGTAGAACTTTTATTTGGAACACAACTAGGCGGTGGGACGGATATCAATAAAGCATTAACCTATACAGAAAGTTTGGTTCAAAATTCAGGTGATACCATTATGGTGTTGGTTTCTGATTTATACGAAGGAGGCAATAAGGAGGAATTAATTCGAAGAGCAGCGACGATCAAACAATCGGGCGTTCAATTGATTGCGCTACTGGCATTGAATGATAAAGGCGCACCTATTTTCGACCATCAAATTGCACAAGCATTAAGTAATTTAGATATTCCTGTATTTGCTTGTACCCCCGATCAGTTTCCTGATTTAATGGCAACAGCTATTAAAAAAGAAAGCATTCAACAATGGATGTCCAGAGAAGGAATTGTTGCTAGAGGGTAAGGTGTCATTTCATAAAACTAAAAAGACAGAAAGGCGAACTTCTCTTTACAAGAAATTCGCCTTTTAATATTTCTAAATTCCAAAAGGAATGTATATTTATTCTGCTGCTGCTGCTGCTGTCGCCTCTGCTGCTGCTCCGGCTGAACGCAATGCTCTAGGAATCTCAACTGCTGCAACTGGAATACTTCCGTTATTCATAATCTCTAAACCTTCAATAGAATCAATATCACGGACACGGACAGACTGACCCAATTCCATGCTAGAAATATCTACATATAAAGTATCCACAATCGCACTAGGAAGTGCTTTCACTTTAATACGACGTACTAGAGGAATCAATTTACCACCTAATTTTACACCAGGAGCGGCACCTCTATATTTTAACGGAATTTCAACGATCACTTTTTGACCTTCTACCAATTCTACGAAATCTAAGTGTAAAATTTCATCCGTTACTGGGTGAAACTGCATATCTTTCAATACACACTTATAGGTAGAGCCATCTACAGATATTTCAGCTATTTTAAAATCTGGTGTATAGATAAGGTCTCTGAATACCATTGTTTTGGCAGAGAAATGAATCACATTTTCACCTCCATACACAACGCAAGGTACTTGACCTTCTTGACGAACTGTTTTAGTAGCTTTTTTTCCTGTTTCGGTTCTTTTAGTACCGTTTATAGCAACAATTTCCATTTTATTTAATCTTATTTTTTATCGAAGAAACACTCTTCTATTAAAAATGAACGCAAAGATAACGATTTTATACCAAAAAAACTTAATTTCAGTAATATTGATTTGAAAAATTTAAGAAAATAGTATAAAAATCAATTTTCAAACCCTACCCTTCTACAAAAAGAGCAGAAATAGAGCGATGCTCATGTGTATTTCTAATAGCTCTAGCAAATAGTTTAGCGGTTGAAAGCACTTTAATTTTAGGTGATTCTTGACGTAAAGGTACTGTATCACACACCAACATTTCTGTCAAAACAGAATTATCAATATTATCGTAGGCTTTTCCAGACAAGACAGGATGTGTACAAATAGCACGGACGGATTTTGCTCCTTTTTCCATAATAATTTTTGCAGCCCGACACAATGTTCCTGCTGTATCTGCCATGTCATCTACTAAAATTACGTCCGCCCCTTCTACTTCTCCAATTACAGTCATTCCTGCAATTTCGTTTGCTCGTTTTCGGTATTTATCACAAATTACCAGTTCTCGTCCGAAATATTTAGCGTAAGCTCTTGCCCGTTTCACACCACCCACATCAGGAGAGGCAAAAATGACATTCGACATATCCTGATCTTGTAAATATGGAATAAAAATAGCTTCACTTTTTAAATGATCTACAGGAATATCAAAAAATCCTTGAATTTGATCGGCATGAAAATCCATCGTCATAATTCGATTGGCACCGGCCGCTTGAATCAAATTAGCTACTAATTTTGCAGAAATAGGCACACGAGGTTTATCTTTTCGATCCTGACGTGCATATCCGTAATATGGAATTACTGCCGTGATATAACCCGCTGATGCACGTTTAGCGGCATCAATCAACAGTAATAATTCCATCAAATTTTCAGATGGAGCAAAGGTAGATTGAATAAAAAAGACGTATGATCCTCGAACAGATTCATTAATAATAGGCTGCATTTCGCCATCGCTGAATCGTTGTACAGTTTGGTCGCCTAGCGGATGACCATAGTAGTCAGCGATTTTTGTTGCTAAATATTGTGATTTTTCACCTGAAAACAACTTTACTTCTAACATATTTGTGTAGTCCGTATGTAGAACGAAGGTTTTTGATTTCATTTGTTGGATTCGTTCTATTATTGATAAATAAATTTTCTCAAAAGCATAAATATAAAAAGAAAAAGGGGCAGTAGGCGAACCTGCTGCCCCTTTTTGAAGGGTTTTCTATAAGTCGAGCAATAAGGTGGTTGGATCTTCCAACAATTTCTTGACTTTTACGAGGAATGTCACCGAGGTACTTCCATCAATTATCCTATGATCGTAAGACAAAGCGAGGTACATCATTGGGCGAATTTTAACTTCTCCGTTAATGGCCATCGGACGTTGTTGTATGGTGTGCATACCTAAAATAGCTGATTGTGGCTCATTTATAATAGGTGTACTCATCATTGAACCGAATACGCCTCCATTAGTGATGGTAAATGTTCCACCCGACATTTCGTCTAAAGTCAATGATCCGTTTCGTGCTTTATTTGCTAAGTTTTTGATCTCCAATTCTACTTCTGCAAAATTTAGGGATTCTACATTACGAACAGGCGGTACAACTAAACCTGTTGGTGTAGAAATAGCAATTGAAATATCTACAAAATCGTGATAGATAATTTCTTTATCTTCAATCTGTGCGTTTACATCTGGCATTTCTAACAACACTTTAGAACATGCTTTTGCAAACAACGACATAAAACCTAATTTGACACCATATTTAGCGACAAACTGTTCTTGATATTTTTTTCGCAATGCCATGATTTCTGTTAAATCTACTTCGTTAAAAGTAGTCAACATGGCTGTGTTATTTTTTGCAGAAACCAAGCGTGATGCAATCGTTCGACGCATACGACTCATTTTCTTACGACTAGTTTCACGACTAAAGGAGGTTCTTTCTACTGGTTTTGCAGCAGGTGCCTCAGTTTTTGGCTCGGGTGCAGGAGTAGTAGCTTTAGCCGAAACCGCTTTTTGAGCATCTTCTTTGGTAATACGACCATCCTTACCACTTCCGTTAACTGAAGCAGCATCAACATCATTTTCTTTTAAAATTTTAGATGCCGCAGGAGAAGGATGTCCTGTTGCGTAGTTATTTGTTGCAGGCGCAGATGCTTCCTTCTTAGGTGGTGTTTCCTTTTCTTCTGTTGCAGGTGTAGGCGCATCTTTCTTAGGTGATTCTGCACCAGCTGATACACTTGTGTCTATTTTAGCAACCAAAGCACCGATTTCTAAGTCATCACCTTCAGCGGCAACAAATATTAGTTTACCAGCAGCTTCGGCTGGAAATTCCAGCGTTGCCTTATCTGACTCAAATTCACAGATCGCTTCATCTAGCTGTACCATATCGCCGTCCTCTTTTAACCATTGGGAAAGCGTAACTTCGGTAATTGACTCCCCTATTGTAGGAACTCGCATTTCAACAACACTCATATTTAGTATTTAATTCAGTTTACTTAATGACACTTACACATTCATTGTATTTACTTTACAATAAAAACAAATAAGAAGGCTCTAAGTTACATATTTTTGGAATAATTTAGAATATTATTTAGAGAACCTAATGTCGCTTTATTTGTTTGGAATACTTCCTTTTTTTATTGCTTCTAAATTCCTTTTTACGTCTATGTAAGAGCATGGTAGCTTCATCAATTCATGGACATGACAGGCATTTTCCAAGCTGAAGTAGTATTGTGAAAGGCTAAAGGAATAATGGTTGGAAACATATATTCACTTAAAGGCAATTCCGTTAAAATGTTTAAAACATCTAATTCACTTTTAGCGACCACTACGATCCACAGTTTAGAACGATCTTCTGCTAAGGTATAGGACTGAAATTTACCTTTGTTCAATAACCGATTAGTGGCTACTCTATTTGCAGGAATAAGGTCTAAGAAATCTTTTGGAAGTGGACGTGGCAGATTAAATTCTACCATAAATGGATATTTCATGCTCAGTTATCATTTTGTAGAGGGAAAGATACCGTGTAGTTCTCTTTACGCCTTCGACAATTATGGGATGTGTAATTAATACAAATATAGAAAAAGTATTACATAATACATACTCCTAAAAAGATAATATGTCCAATATATATACATATCTGTATGAAACAAGGTTCGTATAAATTTTGTTTGTACCAAGTAAATGGTTTTGAAAACCAAATAAAATAGATACCTTTAGAGATCATCTAAGTAATGGTCAAATAATAACTTCCCGATTTACTGACTGATACTTTTGAGCCAATACTTCGTTGAAAAGCCTCACCGATGCTAGGCATCGCTTACGTTTTTCGCCTCGTCTTAACTCAAAATTTCCTTGTCAAAATACGGAACTTATTTTTCGTCCATTACTAACTTCATTTAAAAGAAAAATATATACATGGAAAATATAATGAACCTACAAAACAAAGTCAAGCAATATCAAGCAGTATTAAACAATACCATTGAATATAGAAAGGCTTGGACAGCGCAATTAAAGCAGGATATTATTCAAAAATTAGAAGAAATTTTAGAAGAAACAGGACTCGAAGCATCTATTGATGTAAAAGATCAAATGGTAAACCTAGAGGCTATAGTTTTATCGCTTGGGGAAGCCAAAAGTGGTTTATCCCAAAAGATAAGCGACGATGTGAAACTCCCTTTAATCAAACATAATGGTTCACTGATTTATCAGCAATTATTCAATGGTAAAATTATTGTTTTAATTAATTTTCCGCACATAGAAGGCTATGCTCAGGCTCGTCAACCTAAAACCATTGCGATTTATCGACCAGAAGAAATCAAACCACCATTTATGGTTCGTCACATGGAAGAACTGATGAAAGAGGTCACCAATTGGGAGGACTATGACGACGATGATAAACCGACTACGAACATCAATCCTATTGGATTCAATATGAATTTTAATAATTCAGAAGAAGAAGGGTAATTTTTGATTCTGTTCTAGTCTGCACGCTTACTAAACTTTTGAAGTTTAGTGAGCGTTTTAAATTTATGTTAGGTACAAGTTTTACCAAATATTGAAATTCATGTAAAAAGTATAGACTTCGTT
>JAHDFQ010000232.1:3619-5733 GCA_020628085.1 Saprospiraceae bacterium | reverse complement strand
CGTTAGAGCATCAAACAAAAATAAATCAACGGGCGATCAATTTAAAACCAATGTTTCTTCCCATACCTTGAAAAATAGCTAAATTGATCCATGATAAAGCAAATTTTTCTAATAATTCGACTTGGTCACTGCCACCGAAATCGTAACAATTTTCGAAACCAGCATCTTTAGATAATTGAGCTGTTATAACCTTAGCGTTTTCACTGTTTCCTGCCATAAACATGTCTAATGATACACGTCCATAATTAGGATTTTCCATGTTTTCATATCCCGTAGAGTTAAAACACTTCACTACTTCCGCATTGGTCAAAGCTTCAAAAGCATGATAAGCCGTGGGGTATTTTTCAGGTTTAGTACGAACCGCATTTGTTGCGTCTATGATTATTTTATTTGACAAATGTCCAAAACTTTGAGATAACGTTTCTGCAAATTGAGGAGGCGAAGCAACCAAAATAACCGCTGCATTTTCTACTGCTTCAGGTATTGTATGAATGGATGTATTTTCATTATGGAGTAGTTTTTTTCCTTTAAAATTAGTGGTGTCTCTTACTCCTAAATAAATTTGATGCCCCGCTCTAGACCATTGAGTTGCCAACGCTCCACCAACATTTCCTGTTCCTATTATTGCAATTTTCATATTTATATATTTTTAATGTATGGGTATTTCTTTAGACGATCATAAGTAGTCAGTAAAATTATATACCTGCTAGCTGTAGACAAGTGTGAAAAAATCAACCGACAAAAAAAAGAATAAATCATCGAATTTAAGAAGGTTATGAGTGCTTTTTTAGTGTAATAATAGATTTGTTTGATACCAATTTACTCAACTTAGGCGGGTTTTACTAATGAATAAATTAGTTAAATTAATTTTCTAATGAATATGCCAACATTAGAATTCTGTGTCCATCTTTTTCCTAATTCCATAAAATTTACGGCTGCACCAAACTGAAATTTTTGATAATCCAGTCCTAAACGAAGCCGTTGAACGCTCACTAAATGACCTTCTCTACCAAATAAATTGAACAATTCAAGGCTTGTATAAACCATCCATTTTTCATTGATTTTTGGTGTAAATTTACAAATAGAAAACCAGCTATACTCTAATTTATTTTTTAAGCCTATCGAAGCCAAGCCAAATAGCATCCAATTTGATGTTGCTTTGAATACATGAACACCGACGTCTGCACCACCTCCACTATTACCTATTTTTCCAACAATACTTCCACCCAAGCCGTTATTAAGGGTATAATTCAGATATGCTCCTGAGAACAAATTAGTCTGATTATCATAATCAACCGTTGCCCGAGTTCGACTAAAAAGTGACCAATGACGCTCTGTATCTATAAATTTCAACCATTGTATATCTGTGAATATTCGTTTATCTCCAACCATCAATTCTAAACTTTGACCAAAACATGAAAAGGAAAGTGACTACTCGCCACCATCAAGATTTTGCCTTTTTTGGGCATTCCGTGTACATGGACATATTTAAAGTCCTCTTTAATCTTTATCATACTTCTTGAATTTTGATTTGCATCGATTGTTCGATTTTGAATTTGTGCTTGACAGGAGCTAAATGCTAAAACAAATCCTATCAAGAGATTAAAACTGAAATTACTCATCAATTACTTTTTTTGATTAAAATGTTTTCCAAATCTACAAATAACACCTACTTTTGTTTCTATACTAACAAATAAGTACGGTAATAACTTTTTAGAAAGTATACTGATAATCAAATACTTAAGAAATGCCTGATTTTTTATACAAAGGAAAAGCTTATTATAATCCAGTTGAATTTGCAATGGATAGATTGGGTGGAACTTGGAAGATGCCTATTTTGTGGAGACTAAAAGATAAGATTTATAGATATGGAGAACTCAAAAAATCCATTGCTCATATTTCTGATAAAATGTTAACTTCCCAGTTAAGAGAGTTGGAAAGTGATGGTTTTGTACATCGAAAAGTTTATCCTGTTGTTCCACCAAAAGTGGAATATAGCATTACAGAAAAAGGAGAACTAGCTATTCCAATAGTTAACACAATCCGTAATTTTGGCATTGATTTAATGAAGAAAGAAGGCATTGATATAGAATATTATAAATAACAGAATTATC
>JAHDFQ010000232.1:1299-3519 GCA_020628085.1 Saprospiraceae bacterium | reverse complement strand
ATAAATACCAACACACAGATATTGAAATGTTATCAATTACAGCTTTCTATCTCTGCGGAGAACATAGTTCCTAATAAAACTTCAAACGTTTCAATCAATTCTATACAATCACTAGCTTTATATTCCACATTGACCCCATCAATGGTCGCATTGGAAGAAATGGTTTGATTAGCGTGGTAAACGGGTTGATGAACAGAAGGTAAAATAAAATCATTCTCGGTACAAGCAGCTTGAAAAACGGGACAGTCGCTAAACATCGGAAATCCATCTAAATCCCACAACGGATCAATAGGAATACATAAATGAGCTAGAGCCGTAACGGCAATATCGGTAATTCTAGGCGTATTGCTATAATCATAAACCACTGTTTCAGTAGGAGAGGACATCCATGTAGCATTATTTATAACACCATCGTTGGAGTACACGCTATGATCTATTAATTGCGTTCCTGTTCCTTCGTCTATTTTCCAATAACCCAATAAGTCAACATAATCTGGATGCGTATGATCCACCGAATTACATGCCCAGTTATTGATGGTTGTAGCATCTAAAACCGAATTCCAAACTCTAACTTCCCCCACACTTCCTGTAAACGCATAATCTGCTAACGCATCTGCACCAATTCGGATAGGATAACCAGAATCAATATCGCCAATAAATGAAATAGGAGTTGCTCCAATAAGATTACCATCTTCATACATAGTCATATCTCCATCCCGATCAAATGTAACACTTAGTGTGTGCCAGGCATTATCGGAGATTGAGCCAACTGAATTGAGGTCTGCTCTAAACGAACCATCACCAATATTGACTTTCCATTCTGGTCCAGCCGCAAATTTGAATGAAAATACAAAACCATTATTGACTCCAGAATCCCAGTCTTTATTTCCGATAATAGCAACATCTGCCGCTTGGGTGGTGCGTACTCTACATTCGATGGTGAAGTCTTGGTTGGCATTGAAATCAAAAATAGGAGCATTAGACAATTCAGCATAAGCACCGTTTCCATCAAAAAATAATTCGTTGGTTGCGCCAATACAATTAGCAGGTAAGGGAGTCACCGTGCTATCTCGATCTATTTCTTGATTGGGAATACTATTTCCACTCGCTATAAAAAATACACGTTCTTCTTCGATAGAATTACCACCATGTGATGTGCCATTGCCACCGTGATCGGTCGAAGACAAAATCAACCAATTTTCATTGGCATAATTAGAACGATTGCTCAAAGCAGTTAAGACCATTCCGATATAAATATCAGTGGTTTCAATGGTAGAAATATAAGAAGGATTCGTTGGTGAAAACCCAGAACTATGTCCAGCACCATCACAATCGTCAAAGTGTAAAAAGAGTACGTCTGGATCGTTGTTCAACAGATAAGTAGCTGCTTGTACCGCAACATCTGAATCGCTGTTGACATTGAGTTTATAATCTGCCATTGTTTGAACAATCTGATCGTTGATAGGACTCCAATGACAAATAGAAGCCGTTGTCAAAGATGAATTTGAATGTTCAATATGTTGAAAAAAGTGTGGATACGCGCCATAATTTGACCCTGTAAACGAGTTGTCCGTCACGCCATGTTTAGGCGACCATACTCCAGTAAGCATGGATGACCAGCCTGGGCCACTAATCGTAATGTCATCGTTTAAGGCATCGTAACTATATGTTCCATTGGCAATGAGTGCATCAATATTCGGCGTATTCGCAACTGCTAAGGCATCCGACCGAACCCCATCAATACCAATAATTAAGACTTTGGGAGTCTGTGCGTTTAAATTTAGTACAAAAAAAAGCGTTAAAAGTAGTAGTGTGTTTTTCATTAAAAAGAATATCCTTTAAATAGAATAGCCTACAATGGATAACATAATGGAAACAATAGCGGCTAAACCTAATGCCCACCAAAAGTTTTTGACCTCAAAGCTATCCATAAATTTATCAGCTACAATAATTAAAATGGCATTCAATACCCATGATAACAAAGATAATAGACCAAGTGACATTACTTTTAAAACAGTTCCTAAAGTGGCATTTAGTAATGCAAAAACAATAGCTAAAATAATGGCACTTGTAAAACTTCTTAAATACACACCACTTAATAATTTTGCTCCAATGAAGAAAGCTGCTCCCGATACTAAAATACTAATAATAAATTCCATCATGTTGATTGTTTTGTTTAAAGATGTAAAAAATACTTTTCCGTCACTAAAAGGTATAGTT
>JAHDFQ010000232.1:0-1199 GCA_020628085.1 Saprospiraceae bacterium | reverse complement strand
TCTTCCATGTCTTTGATGGATACCCATTCTTTAACTGAATGAATAGCCTGCATACCTGTAAAAATATTAGGGCATGGTAAACCCATAAATGATAAACGAGAACCATCGGTGCCGCCACGAATGGCATTTTTGACAGGTTCATAACCCAAACGACGGATTGCTTTTTCGGCATGTGCAATGATTTCTGGGTGTAAATCTACTACTTCTTTCATGTTTCGATACTGTTCTTGCACTTCAAAAGTAGCTGTAGAATTAGGATAATTGGTCAAGACATCATCCATAATTGCTTTCAATTCCGCTTCGTGTTTGGCCAAATTAGCGGTGTCAAAGTCACGAATAATGAATTTTAATGTTGCTTCTTCTAACACACCTTCCATTGCGCCAGGGTGTATAAATCCTTGTTTTTTGTGGGTGGATTCTGGGCTTAACCGATCTTTAGGTAAACGGGCTAGAATTTCTCCTGCAATTTTCATCGCATTCTCCATTTTTCCCTTTGCATAACCTGGATGTGCGCTTACGCCTTTGATTGTGATCGTCACGCCGTTGGCAGAAAAGGTTTCATCTTCTAATGTTCCAGGAACACCACCGTCCAGCGTATAGCCAAAATCGGCATCCAATTTTTTCATATCTAATTTTTCTACACCAGCACCGACTTCTTCATCAGGTGTAAATAAAATCCGTATTCTTCCGTGTTTGATTTCAGGATGCGTCATTAAATAATTAGCTGCATCCATAATTTCAGCAACCCCCGCTTTATCGTCTGCCCCTAATAAGGTCGTTCCACTGGTCGTTATAATTGAATTTCCAATTTGTTTTTTCAAATGCGGATAGGCTTCTGGAGTAATTACTTGAACAGGATCATCAGGTAGCACAATATCCTGACCTTGATAATTTTTATGTACAATAGGTTTTACGTTGGTACCACTACAATCAGGTGCTGTATCTACATGAGAACAAAAGCAAATAGTTGGTACTTTTTTATCTACATTAGAAGGGATTGTTCCAAATACATAACCATATTCATCCATTTCTGCATCTTTCACACCCATTTCAAGTAATTCCTTCACCAATAATCGGCTCAGGTTTTTTTGTTTTTCTGTAGATGGAAAGGTAGTTGAATTGGGATCAGATTGTGTATCAATTTGCACATATCTTAAAAATCGTTCTGCTACCGTATATTGATAATCTAATGCCATAAG
>JAHDFQ010000231.1 GCA_020628085.1 Saprospiraceae bacterium | reverse complement strand
TCGGTTGTTTCTGTTTTTCTAGCCAGATTTCTAAATCCACCTAGTAATATACGATTATCAATATTCCTGAAATAGACATAGCCTTTATCATAATGAAAACAACCTTTGACAGGTAAATTTTCAATAGGTTCGGTTATTAAAACCTGATTTCGAGCAGGAGTAACTTTCAAATCGGGTAGGAGTTGTCGAGCAAAACCGTTAGTGGCTACTAATACTTTTTCTGCTTGAATTGTCCAACCTGCATCAGTTATTAATTGTACTTGCTCACCATTATCTTCGATTGCACTAACGCCGATACCGTTGTAAATGTCAACTCCTTTTGAACGAGCAATATTAAGTAAGGCTTTCATCATATTGCCTGTATGGATCTGTCCTTCGGCAACATTATTAATCATCGTATCAATATCCGAAAACCCCATCTCCGAAATTCGATCATTTTGAACTTGATAGGTTTCCTTTAGACCTGTAATTGGAGCAATGAGTTGATTAAAATAGTCGATTTTTTCTATACAGTTTTGAGCAGTGTCGGATTCTTCTTTGCGGAAAATTTCCATACCTCCCCAAGTCTTATAGCCCAATTGTTGATCACCAACTCTAGATCGCATTTTTTCTAAGCCTTTCCAGCGTCTTTCAACCAAAGTCAAGACTTCAGATTCGGTCTGATTTTCTAAATCGTCTAATAACTCAGTGATGCTCCCGAAACAAGCAAATCCAGCATTTCGGGTACTTGCACCAATTGGAAGTGTTCCTTTTTCCAGTACAACCACTTTTGCATGAGGTTGCTGTTCTTTACATTGAATAGCTGCGGACAAACCGACAATACCACTACCGATAATGACAATTTGAATATCTTTAAAAAAGGATTGCTGTTCCCAATACGATTGCTGTATTTGCATGAAGCAAAGATATGGATTTAGAATAGAAAAGGCAGTACCAAAATAGATACTGCCTTTCATATGTTACCGAAAATATGCTTTATTATCCATGTACTTTAGCAAATTCCGTCATTACATCTGCTAGAATTTGAACGCTTTCTTTAGGCATGGCATTGTAGATAGACGCTCTAAATCCACCAACTGAACGGTGTCCTTTGATGCCTACACAACCTGCCTCGGTAGCCGCTGCTAGGAATGCATCGTTTAAGCTATCATCTGCCAGAGTGAAAGTAACATTCATTAAAGAGCGATCTTCCTTAGCAGCCGCACCTTTATATAATGGTGTACTATCAATGACATCATAAATGATCGCTGCTTTTTCTTCATTATGAATTTCCATTGCTGAAACGCCACCCTGTTCTTTTAGCCAACGCATGGTTAACATACATACATAAATAGGATAAACGGGTGGTGTGTTAAAAGAAGAGTTTTTCTTGATATGCGTTCTATAATCCAACATCGTTGGAATCGTACGATTGACTTTTCCTAAAATATCTTTACGAACGATAACTAAAGTCGTACCTGCTGGTCCAAGATTTTTTTGAGCACCTGCATAAATAATGGCGTACCGATTAATATCTATCGGACGACTGAAAATATCAGAAGACATGTCTGCTACAATTGGTACTTTGGTATCTGGAAGTGCATGAAATTGTGTCCCAAAAATAGTGTTGTTTGTTGTGATGTGAAGATATTTTGAATCTTCGGGGACATTATACCCCTTAGGGATATAGCTAAAGTTCGTATCTTCAGAAGAAGCCAATTCATTCACATTTCCAAATAATTTTGCTTCCTTAATTGCTTTAGTTGACCAAGTACCCGTATTAATATAACAAGCGGTTTCGTCTTCGTTTAAGATATTCATAGCCGTCATAAAAAACTGACTACTTGCTCCACCCGTTAAAAAGAGTACTTCATAATCATCATTGATATTGAGCAGTTCTTTGGTAGAAGCAATAGCTTCTTCTAAAACAGCTACGAAATCTGCTCCTCGATGAGAAACCTCTAAAATGGACAGACCACTATTGTTAAAATTTGTAACTGCTTGGGCTGATTCTTTTATAACGTTAGCAGGAAGTATTGCTGGCCCTGCACTAAAATTATGTTTTTTCATGGTATCAACTGTTGCTGTATTCATTAGATGTTGATTATGGATGTTATGAAAATGTGATTTAAAATAACCTAAGATTAAGAACTACAAAATTACATGTTTTAGCATTCTAATATATTATTTTTAGGTTAAATGTTGAACGATAAATGAATAGTTTAGTTTGATAACGGACTAATATTATCAAAAAAGAAAGACCTTGAAGCACATCGCTTCAAGGTCTTCTTGTATATTTAAACAAACAAGTGAATTATTCAGCTGCGTCATCTTTTGTGTCTTCAGCAGCATCCTCATTTAATTGTTCTTTCAATTGTGAGAATACATCCATGTCTCCAAGAGTTGTACGCTCCACTTTTGATTGTTCTTTCTTAATTGCTTGACGTGTTTCTTTACGTTCTTTAACACGCTCAGATTTCACTTGCTCATCCGCTTCTCTACGAATGTCATCCAAGTAACGTAAGTGCGAAACTAAAATACGCTTATCATCTCTGTTGAATTCAATTACTTTTACAGTTAATACTTCTTCAACTTCTGCTAAGGTATTATCTTCTTTACGAATGTGTTTGATTGGTGCAAATGCCTCTAAACCATAAGGTAATTGAACGATTGCGCCTCTATCATCACGACGTAAAATAGTAGCTTCGTGGTAAGAACCAATAGGGAACACGGATTCGAATGTATCCCAAGGATTCTCTTCGATTTGTTTGTGTCCTAGTGATAACTTACGGTTATTTTTATCAATATCTAAGATCGTAATATCAATATCGTTTCCAACTTTCGTAAACTCAGAAGGGTGTGAGTAACGCTTCGTCCAAGAAAGGTCAGAGATATGAACCATACCGCCAATTCCTTCTTCGATTTCAACGAATACACCATAAGGAGTTAAGTTTTTCACCACACCTGTATGACGACTTTCTACTGGGAATTTCTCCTCAATTTGAGTCCAAGGATCATCAGATAATTGCTTGATACTTAATGACATCTTACGATCTTCACGATCAATCGTCACGACTTTAGCATCGTATTCTTGACCTAACTTGAAGTATTCTCTTGCATTGATAGGGTGATTGCTCCAAGTAACTTCCGATACGTGAACCAAACCTTCAACACCTGGTAAAATCTCTAAGAATGCACCGTAATCTTCAATGTTTACCACCTTACCTTTGATTGTAGAACCTTCGGTAATAGTTGCATCCAATACTTCCCATGGATGTGGTTGTAATTGTTTCAGACCCAAAGAGATACGTTTTTTGTTCTCGTCGAAATCTAATACTACAACATTGATTTTTTGGTTTAATGCCAATACTTCGCTCGGATGTGAAATACGTCCCCAAGAAATATCTGTGATATACAATAAACCATCTACACCACCTAAATCCAAGAAAGCACCGAAGTCTGTGATATTCTTCACCAAACCTTCTAATACTTGTCCTTTCTCCAAGCCACCGATGATTGCTTCTCTTTGTTCAGCTAAATCACTTTCGATTAATGCTTTGTGAGATACAACGGCGTTCTTAATTTGCTCGTTGATTTTAACTACCTTGAACTCCATTGTTTTACCAACGTACGCATCGTAATCAACGATTGGTTTGATGTCAATTTGAGATCCTGGTAAGAAAGTTTCTAATCCACTTGCATCCACGATAAGACCACCTTTTGTCTTACTGACAACAGTACCTTTAATAACTGTACCATTTTCGTAAGAATCTACGATGTCTTCCCATGCTTTCAGTAATTTCGCTTTTCTACGAGAAAGCACCAATTGACCTTTATCGTCTTCTTGTTTTTCTACATAAACGATAACGGAATCACCAACTTTCAAATCTGGTGTGTCTCTAAATTCTGAAAGAGATACTAAACCGTCTGATTTTGAATTGATGTCTAATACTACATCACCACTGCTGATAGAAGACACGACACCTGTTACCATTTCACTTTCGATGACGGAACTTAGTGTTGCTTCATATTCAGCGAGATAATTTTTGATTTCTTCATCTGTGTAAGGTAAAGCATTTTTGCTGCCTTTTCCCCAATCAAAATCATCGTGTGCTGTTTCTTTGACTACCTCTTCTTTAGGCGTCTCGGCTACTTCAGGAGTAGTCGTCTCCACTACTTCTGGAGTAGTTTCTGGGGCTGTTTCTTGCCCTTCATTCTCAACTGTTTGGTCGTCCAACATTTATAAGAATGGTCTTTTGTATGTTTTAATTTTCCATCTTTTTTAAGAAAAAATAAAACAGAATGATTGACAAAATTGTCGAAAAAAGAAAGTCAAGTATTTTGGTAAAAACCAAAGTCCTTTCTTTCGGGCTGCAAAGATACTGTATTCCTCTCTTTTTACCAAGCATAAATAAAAGAAAATTAGGGTTTTAGGTCTTGTTTTGAACGATAAAAGCAAAGTTTTCTATTTTTGCTTTTCTTTACATGATCCTTATTTGATCGTTGGCTTAACTTCATGCGGAAAGAATTTTTTATCAATCTCCTTTTTTTATTATTTATCAATGTCTTGATAAAGCCGTTTTATATTTTTGGAATTGATCGAACCGTACAAAATACAGTGGCAGATGGCGATTACGGCATTTATCTGGCTCTACTCAATTTCACCTTTCTATTTCAGATTATCAATGACTTTGGTATTCAGCAATTTAACAACCGAAATATAGCGCAGTACAATCAGTTGATTGAAAAGTATTTTCCGAACATTCTGATTTTGAAAATGGGTTTGTCGATGATTTACTGCTTATTGATTGGGGTGTTTGGATGGAGTATTGGGTATTTACCGACGTATCAACACATTTTTTGGTGTTTTGTGTATAATCAAATTTTGGTTTCCTTGATTTTCTTCTTGCGATCAAATATTGCTGGTTTAGGTTTTTACAGGACGGATAGCGTTGTTTCGGTATTAGATCGGTTGATTCTGATTGTTTTGTGTAGCGTATTGTTGTGGGGAAATATTTTCTCCGAGCCGTTTCAGATAGAATGGTTTATTTACGCACAATCGACTTCATTGACGATTACAGGTTTGATTGCCTTTGGTTTAATTTTTAGAAAACTGCGTTATCTCCGTTTTCGATTCAATTATCCGTTTTTGGTTCTGATTTTAAAGAAAAGTTATCCCTATGCTTTGATTGTATTCTTGATGACGGCTTTTACACGGGTAGATGTGATTATGTTGGATCGCTTATTACCCGACGGGAAATTTGAAAATGATGTGTATGGAGCAGCCTTTCGATTATTGGATGCTGCGAATATGCTGGGCTTTTTGTTTGCAAGCCTTCTTTTGCCTATGTTTTCTAAAATGATAAAGGAAAAAGCGACAGAATTAAAGGATTTATTTCAACTCAGTTTTGAATTGATTTTGTGCTTGACGATTCCGTTGGCGTTGGGTATTTTTCTATTTCGTAACGAGATTATGATCTTGTTGTATGATAATGCTACGCCTTATTGGGGAACCATTTTAGGTTATTTAATTCTCAATTTGATTCCGTTCAGTGGTATTTATATTGCAGGAACACTACTATTGGCAAACGGTAATCATTGGAGGTTGATCCGGATTTATGCACTTGGTTTTATCGCTAATTTTGGGTTGAATATGTACCTTATTTTTACCTATAAAGCCATTGGAGCGAGTTTTTCTACGCTCACTACGCAGTTTGGAGTGTGGATTTTATTATTGTGGTTATTAAACCAAAA
>JAHDFQ010000230.1 GCA_020628085.1 Saprospiraceae bacterium | reverse complement strand
CTCTTTTTATGACGGCGGATTTTTTTGCACAAGTAATTTTGACTGACTACTTAACAGACGAGGCGTTTGTCAAAAGTTGCTATAAAAAACACCTTGATGGTTCATAAAAGTACTTTCTTTTCGATTCAAATCTAGTTTTTCACCCTCAAATGTCGTGGCGGGCAAACCGAGTTCATTGTATATACAGGCTGTGGCTGCATAATCCCAAATACTGCCCCCACCATCTGACGGTTTAGGAAATTTCAGCATACAAGCGGGTTTGTTTTCCAGTACTAAAATAGCATTTAAAACCGCTCCTGCACCAGCTATTTCTTTTATTCCTTTCAACCCCAATTCCATCTTTTTTTGATTTAATAATTGTTGGATTTCGTTAGCACGAAGGGTGTCTTCTAATGCTCGATCTGTGACATAAGTTAAATAATTGTTGGTATGTTGAATAGTCAAAGGAGCATGATTTTTAAAAGCCCCTTTCCCTTTAATAGCATAGTATAAATGATTCGTACTAGGATCAAATACGACTCCAATGTAAGGTGTTCCGTCCTTTGCTATTAAGGCAATAGAAACTGAGAATCCTGACTTTTTATTTATAAATGCAAGCGTACCATCCATTGGATCTATACACCAAAAAAAATCCTTTTTCAATCGACTTCCGTCATCTACTGTTTCTTCCGATAATATTGCCAAACTAAACGCCTCACATGTTGGATACAAATGAGCAAAAATCACCTTTTCACATGCTACATCAACGGCTGTTACTACTTGTGCTGCTCGACTTGAACCTACATTTTTATGATGGACTTGAACATCATGGTTCATGTGATTTTGAATGATTTTTCCTGCAGCGAGCGCAGCTTTTATGGCTATATCACATAGATTTTGAACATCCATATTAGAGGTTTTTAATCACTTCGGTTGTGATACGTTCGCTATAACCATTGATTTTCCAATGACCAGGACTCCATCCTTTTAAGAAACGGTGAAAATCTGCCCAAGCCACTCGATATAATGTTCGCCATTCGGTTTCCAGTTCATCATTATTTTGCTTTAAAGTATCCTGTAAATAGTCAAAATAGGTGTCCAATATTTGTTCTTCTAATTGCTCGGATGCTTCTTCATCTAAACAACTTCCCACAAAATAAGCGACATCTTTCATGCCACATCCACCGCCAACATATTGAAAATCAACGCCTGCAACTGTTCCATCTTTTGAAAAACAGAAATTTGCTAGTTTGGCATCACCATGTACGAATGTTTTATATTTGCATGAATTTAATTTTCGATCAATAATCCGTGCCGCCATTTTCAGTTGCTGATCTTTTAACGCCCCCAATTCTTGTGGCCGAGTTGCTAAGTGCCAATAGGTTCCTATTTTCCATAATCCATCAGGTGTAACTCCTAGATAACTAGCGTGAAACTGCGCTAACCACTTTAAACAGGCTGCAATTTCTTCCCAATCCACCACACTTTTACGCAACGAATAGCCCGCATCGTCTAAGTCTTCCAATACCATCAGCACCTCATCATTATAATGTTCAACGGCAAAACAATTTGGTAAACGAGCAGTACTATGTTGACTGTATGTTTGATACCACTTGGTTTCTACTTGATAGGATTTTACTTTTCGCTGATGACCAATCGGGCTGTTCCATCCACGGGGATGTTGGCTGTGCATAGGCAATTGCACATGCTTGACAACCACATTTTTCATGGCAGCGTCTTCTAGTTGAACACGTATAATTTTACCGTATCCACTCCATAATTCTTGAATGATTTCTTTTTCGACAAGGGTAGCAGCACCTGTTTTTTGTAGGATAATTGACCTAAAATATTCGTTTATCATCCCTCAAAGTTAATAAACTTTGGATCGTTATACTTTATTCTGAAGTTTTTTCAATGGGTCATGACCCATTGAATTTGCAACTCAAATACAACTTTTATTAGAATATTTACTATTTCTTGATCCGTAATAGGACTTTCAAGAATGATTTTATTTGCGAAGTCCTTGAATGATTTGGATAGCTTTTTTAGTATGCATTCCCCTCCACCCTCAAAAAAAATAGAACAGGTAAGTTAAGTTTTAAAAAACTACTTAAATTTACTGTTATGAAACGGAGAAGGTTTACAATAAAATTCAACTTAAAAGTAGTAAGTACCTTTACTAAATTACTTGTCTACTAGCTGCAGGCGAGTTTTAAAGGTAAGGTACTTACACCGTTTTTACGATTCCTAAATGTAGAATACGAGCACCTGTTTGGGCAATTGGATTAACACTTTTCCCGATGATAATTCCATCATCAGGAGCAATATATTCTTTTATAAATCGACCAAAAATATCTCGCATGGTAGCAATTACCTCTCCTTTTTTAATCAATTGAGTAGCTTTAGGGTGAACGGTTATGATTCCTCCCGTATCGGCATAAATCCAGTATGAACGCTCACACAAAACCGTAGGCTCATCAGGTTCTTCTAACTCACCATCAATCATATCTAAATGCGCTAAAATATTATGTAAACCCGTCAATCCGTCTCTAATCATCCCTTTTTGAAAAGTATTAGGATTACCTACTTCTAGTGTTAAAGCATGAATACCAAGTTCTTCTGCTGTTCCTCGCAAAGTGCCGTCACTTGGAGGATTGTGTACAATGATCTGTGCATTTTGTAGCATGGCCATATCTCGTACCGCTTTTTCCTCCATATTCGCACGAATGTAATAAGAGTTCATCCGACCGTTACTAGCTGTGTGCAAATCCACCAAATAATTGAATTCTTTTAAAATATAATTGACAACTCGCCATGCATATACTTGGCTAACGTTTCCGTCTTGACGACCAGGCATGATATGATTCAAATCAGTTCCGTCTATAAATCGTCTCTTTTTACGAAGCAATGAAGGTACATTAATTACAGGAACACCTACGATAGTTCCCGTCAATTGCTCAGGATCAATTTCTTTGAACAGTCGTTGAATAACTAAGATACCATTCAGCTCATTTCCATGAACGGCCGCAGTCAAACCGAGAACTTTCCCATCTTTTAAACCTCTAGCTACCATGATGGGTACACGAATAGGAACACCCATTCCATCCGTTGCTAGGTGCAACCAATAATGCGTAATTTTACCTTTTGGGGCATCATCAATATTTAATTTACGAATGACTTGATCCGTATTTTTTGTTTCAAATAACATCTATTTCTTTTTTTGAATATAATTCACAATTTCTTGAATGGCTGATGCCACTACGGGTCGACCAGACTGCGTTTCAATTTGAGCTACACCACCTATGCTGGTTGTATTGATTTCGGAAAGAACACGCAGACCATCATCACCAACCAGAGTGTCAACTCCATACATAACGATTCCTTTTTGGGTCAAAACAGGATTGATCGTTGCTACTATCTCTTGTTCTTGTTTATCTACTTCACTAGGATTTGAACGACCTCCCATTGCTACATTACAAAGCCAAGAATCTTTAGCAGGAAGCCTTAGTGAGGCACCAAGTATTTTCCCATTAACGACTATAATTCTTTTGTCTCCCTGAGATACATTTTTCAAATATTTAACAGCTAGGTACTCTATTTTATGGGTATCTAATGTTGAAATAAATTCATCAAACCGAACTACGTTGTTCCCCATCCAAACGGTATCCTTTTCAATACGAACGATTCCATTGCCACCGTAATCTCGATAGGGTTTCAGTACAATAGGAAATTGTTGTCGAAAAGCATTGATGTCATCTATAGAAGTACACAATTGCATGGGAGCACAAACCGTTTGAAAATTCATTAAAAATGCCTTACTACCTGCTTCGTAGATTCCTTTAGGGTCATTAATAATTATTTTATCAGGAAATTGTTGAGTTAAAAATGTTAAGAACGAAGCAGACAAAGGTGGTGGTAATCGCAACCAAATGACGTCATATTCAGAAAAGTATTTTTTTCTCAATTGCTTGACGTACCGTTGTCCATCTTGCTCAAATTGAAAAGTTTCATCTACTTTTGTGGCGTAGATATAATCGTTAGATACTTCATTGAAGAAAAAATCATTCAAGTTATTGCCTCTCGTTATAATATCTAATTCCGCACACAAAGGATGTTTTGACATAGCCTTTACCAACGCATAAAGCGAATTATGGACACTATGTCCTCGGTGATCCGTGATGACCAACATGTTGAAAGAATCCATTATCTTAGTAATATTTCGTTAATCAAACCTTCATCATTATTTAAACTCTTAAACAAGCGCATTCTAAATTTTCCTTGCTTATTAAAGAGGGTTTGAGCCATTTTATCAATGGCTACCATAGACAAAACCGTTTGAATATATGCTTCAATTAAATCATCTAAACCAATACCCAACTTATTAAAATCTCTTCGATCCATCAAAATTAGTCGGTTAGTATCGCTTCCCCAAGAACCATCATCATTTCTAAAAGAAAGGTTTGTTCCCAACATTTTCCAACTATCGGTGCTATCCACAATGTCATTGACTAAAGGAAGTGAGGCCTGACGTGCATAAGAACAAAGTGGACGAATCCCAGTTGGGGTAGAACTGACCATCATTCGAATATCAGCAACGAAAGTCTGATTTTTACTATTGGGTATTGTTCCAACATGATACAGTTTACCTGTTGAGGTGGTACTACTCCAGTTAAAATTCCCAATCAAACTTTGTACGACAAATAAATCATAATCGAATTCCATTTCCATAAAGGCATCCAACTCAGCTTCTGTTACAATAGTAAAAACGCCCTGTCCAGCATTACTATATGGAACTTTTACGACAGCTTGTCCACCCATTTTGCGTACCCAAAGTGGGACTTCATTTTGACGAACATCCCAAATAGTTTCAGGTGTGTTTATTTTTAATCCATGACCTTGTAATTCAGCATTAAAAATATCGTATGCCTTGGCAGCGACCATTTTGTTGCGACCACCTGCCAGACAAGCTGTTATTGGGTTGAGAATTCGTGTTTTTGAATGTACGGGCAATCTGTTCCATGGCTTTTGAGTCAAATAGCGGAAAGCTGCTCGAATAGGAACGAATGCACCGTCTTCATTTTTAACATACATCACTCCATTTTCAAATTTGACAGAAGGATTAGGGTCATCTTCATAAAAAGGAACATAATAAACAGGTTCATTCATAACATCTGCTATCACTTCTGCATAGCCAGACGCTTCCATATGGTTTTTATCGTAGACAACTGCGAGTCCACCGCCTTCTATTTTGTGTCGAAGATTCTTTAAATATGGCTTAAATGTCCGTTCTATCAAAAGTTTGTAGGAACCTTGTTCTTGATTATCATCTATAAGAGGCATGGATTTTTGACCAGAAGGGCATGAATTGTTTTCAATGACAACCATCTGTCTTTTACCGCCAGCAGACGTAACATTTAGTAAATCAGCACCCGCCCAAAGGAAATATTTTGATTTATAACATAGTAATTCCGTCAGTTTTTCTGCATTTACCATTGGGTGCATGTGGCAGTATCGAGAGACTATTCGATCTTGACTTAGATTCAAAAAAAAATTAATCATTGGATGAATCGTCGCATTCAATGCTTTTGGATACCAATGCTGATGAGCTTCAAATTCTCCTGTTTTCTTGACAATTGTCATGTATATATTTTTTTGTTTCAAAAAGTTTTTAGATAGACAGTAAATATAATATTAGGTCACCATTTATGAATAACCTATTTTAAAAATAATAAAAAAAGTGACCGAATAGGATAAAATCATCTTTCTACTAAATATTATTCATTATTTTGGAGATTCATA
>JAHDFQ010000229.1 GCA_020628085.1 Saprospiraceae bacterium | reverse complement strand
GAATTAAAACCACAAACCCTTGTAGGTCAATGACTTACAAGGGTTTTGTTTTTTGTGAGTAATAAATGTGTAACAGACAACTAGAAAACAAGGTCTTTTAAGTCCATAAAAATTCTCTTTCCCAATCAATAGGGAAACCCATTGCCTCTAAATCTACATTTGGGTATTCATTAAATAATTGCTTTAGTTTAGATGAGAATGTGTTATTGGGGTTTATTGTTTGTAATAAGTACAATATTATTGAAAGGATGTAGTAAGATTTGTTATTGGCTATAGAAGTATTGGAAAGCCATTCGTTTTTTGCTTTTCTTACTCTTATTGGCTGAATACCCAATACTCTATTCCACAACCTACTATGATGCGCACAAATATTTCTTACGTATACTAATGAATGTAGCCACTTAGATAAAGTGTCTTTATCAATACCGAAATAGTCTGCTATATCTCTTTTGGGTCTTATGGGCTTTAAATTTCCATATAACATTGAAAGAGTACCCATAGATAATATTTCTAAAGTTATCCAGCTTGGAGGATAAGGATTATCGTATTTATTTTTAAACTCATTTATAAAAATTAAATCACTTCTTTTATATTCATTACTGATTTTTACTAGTGATTTTCTGTGTTTATCAGAATTGCGGAATAATTTACCGTCTAAAAACCAAAATGCATTACTATTGTGAGATAGTATGTAAATCATTTTAGCTCTAAGTGCTATTTCTATCTTTTCTATTTCGCTAAGGATTAACTGTCTCAATTTTCTATCAAAACAGTATAAGTTAAATACCTTTTCAAAAGTGGCATTCGACCTAAACTTATGGTTTTTTTTATCTTGAAGGAATGGATACCAATATCCACTTAATCTATAATAACTTAGATTTTCTAAAAGATGGGTAGCTTTAGCAATATTATCGATAGTTAATCCTCTTTTTTGTAGAAGATTTATCTGATCCGAAAGAGTAAGAGGAGGCTTTGTATATGATATTTTTTGAGCCATACAAAAAAGAAAGGCTGCCCTTAGCGCGCTGTTCTTATGGGAAGCGGGGCAACCATGTTAGTGCAAATATAGTCATTTTAATAATCAAATCAAAGGCTTCAACTAAAGTTAAACCAAAATCATTATCGCTTACCCCGCTTCCACTATTTGTATATCTTCACTCTCCCAAATGTTATAATATTCTACAAATGCAAAAAAAGGCTTCTTCCATCGTATCAAAGTATTGATTGTAGGGCTTTGTTAAAAGATACCATTGAAAGAAACTTTATCTATGGAATCTGCCATTATTAGAAAAGAGTAGGACATGTTCACGTGTTCATGTTCATAGAGCGTTTCACACGTGTGCATACGAACACGTGAACGCACGAACACATCGCACATGAACACGCCCCTACCGCTTTTTCTTTCCTTTTTTATTGGTGGTTTTAGCTCCTCGTTTTTGGGGTTTACCGTATTTTTTCATCATTTTCTCACTACGACTGACTCGTTTATTCACTTTTTGGTTTTTGGCTTTTTTCTCATGAAAAGCTGGTCCTGAAGGTACAAACTGTTTCACTTTGTTATTATCAAAAGGAATGTGTTCCACAGGAATTTCTAATGGAATGAGTTCGTCGGATAAGACCAAATCTTTAGGTAAATCTAGAATTTCTAACTCCTTTCCCATCAATGATTCTAATTGTGTTTGATAAGCTTTATCATCTTCAGAAATAAAGGCGATGCCGATTCCTTTTTCTTCCGCACGTCCTGTTCGACCAATTCGATGAATGTATTGTTCTGCTACCTCTGGCAAATCAAAATTGACAACATGCGTCACCGAAGCAACATCCAAACCACGTGCAATAATATCTGTAGCAATCAAACAAGTGATCGTACCATTACCAAATTTATCAACTGTTTCAAACCGATTATTTTGAGATTTAGAAGAATGTATGATACCCAATTTATCTTCAAAAACAGGTTCTAATCGCTCGAATAGTGCATCTGCCATTTTCTTGGTTTTGGCAAAGACTAGCACCTTCTGCATATCCGTATTCGTCTTTAATAATAGCTCTAATAAATTAGCTTTACTATTAAAATTAGGGACTTGATAGCCGTATTGTTCAATGTTTTCCAAAGGCGCACCAGAAGGCGCAGCTTCTATTTTTTCATAGTAATTCGTAAATTCTCTGATAACCAACTCCACATCACTTGTCATGGTGGCAGAAAACATCATGTGTTGCCGTTTATCGGGCATAAATTCAATAATATCTCTCAATTGTGTCCGAAATCCAAGATTCAACATTTCATCCACTTCATCAATAATCACTCGCTTGAGTTGCTTGGTTTTCAGCGCACCATCTTTCATTAAATCAGCTAGGCGACCAGGCGTTCCGACGACCATATCTACTCCTGCATTGATGCGTGCTCGTTGTGGACGAATATTCGTTCCACCATGTACACCTGCAATTTCTACATTCATATAAGGCGTTAAACTCTCGGCAGCTTCAACTACCTGTGCTACCAATTCACGCGTAGGAACAACGACAAGAATTTGTGGATTTGGAGATTTGGTAAACTTCCACAATTTAAGCGTCGGTAACAAATATGCAAAGGTTTTACCTGTACCAGTTTGGGCAATTCCGACTACATCACGACCAGCAGAAATTGGTTTAAACACTTTTTCTTGAATGGTCGTTGGCTCCGTAATTCCTAATTCTTCTAAAGCGTTAAGCAATGGGCGACTTAAATTAAAATCCGTAAATTTCATGGTGATCTGAATGTGATTTAAAACAAGAACTTTTCTAGGAGTACAAAGATAGCAATTTAAATAATCCTTACTTGAAATAGCTGTCCATTCACAACCATCTTAACAAAAGAGTGTTTTAAAAACTGATAATAAAATTGAAACGAAAGACAGAACAAAATAAATGGATTCATTAACACAAATCGTATTGGGTGCCGCTGTGGGCGAAGTGGTTTTGGGAAAAAAAGTGGGTAACCGAGCGATGTTGTATGGGGCAATTGGAGGAACAATTCCTGATTTAGATATTTTAGCGAATTTTGTAGCCGATGATATGACAGCATTGGCATTTCACAGAGGAATTTCACATTCTTTTTTCTTTGCAGCTACTGCTCCGCTCCTGCTTGGAAAACTCACCGAACGTTTTTATAATAGTGGTATTTATAAAAATCGAACCTATCGTTTGATTATGGTCATCATTTGGATGGCAGCTTTATCGGCGATTACCCTAGCTATTAATTTTATACCTAAAGCAGCAAGTGGTTCTTTTAATGTTCCAACGGTTCTGATCAGTTTAGGATTTTTGGGCTTTATGGGTTGGCATTATTGGAATAATTATTATCAATCCGATCCTGATCTAAACGTACAAACTATTTCTTGGAAATCGTGGGCATGGCTATTTTTCTGGGCTATTTTCACACATCCCCTACTCGATTCCTGTACTACGTATGGAACGCAGTTATTTCAACCATTTTCAGACTATCGAGTTGCTTTTAATAATATAGCTGTTGCCGATCCGTTTTATACCGTTCCGTTTTTGATTTGTTTGGTTATTGCGCGTTTATTGACTAGAGGTACGGCTGCGAGAAAGTGGGTGAACTGGGCTGGAATCATCATTAGTTCTATGTATTTGCTCTGGACGGTTTATAATAAATTTAGAATCAATAAAATATTTACCGATTCTTTTGCAGAACGCAATATTGAGTATAACCGTTATATGACCTCTCCAGTCATTTTTAGTAATTTTTTATGGAATGGTGTTGCTGAAGGTGATTCAGTATTTTATGCAGGTATGTATTCTACAATGGACGGCGAACCACGTTTACAAGAACTAAAAATTTATCCCAAAAATCATCATTTATTGGCAGGACATGAAAATGATCCAAGTATTCAGACCTTACGATGGTTTTCAAAGGATTATTTTACTATTAATGTGATTAATGATACGATGTATCTCAATGACTTACGTTTTGGGAGTCGGGGCAATGAAAAAGAAGGTGAACCACCTAATTTTATTTTTCGTTTTAAATTAATCGAAGAAAATGGCGTATTGGTTGGTTATGAAACCCGTGATATTCCATCTGATCCTAAAGAAGAATTTGGAACGTTGTATGAACGGGTGAAAGGAATAGAATAAGAAGAGCCAAGGCGTTTTTGAAAATACCTTGGCTCCTATATATTATAAATTTTATTACTGTATTCTAGTATCCTTCGTTTTGTTCTAAATTTGGATTAGCGATCAAATCAGATGCTGGGATTGGAAAGATTCTCCTAAAAGGTTCAATAGCTGTTCCTTCTTTCACACCGCCCTTCCAAGGCCAGAGGTAACTGTCACCCGTAAATTCCTCAAATCGAATCAAATCAATTCGACGTGTGCCTTCCCAGTACAATTCTCTTGTTCGTTCGTCCAATATAAATGGTAAATCCAATTCTGCCATTGAGATATTTCCACTATCATCCAAATAGGCTCGTTCTCGAAGATCGTTGATTAAACGAACTGCTTCTGCCATATCGCCACCTTGTCCACCACGCAACACGGCTTCGGCATACATCAGGTGTGCATCTGCCAAACGGAACATTGGAAAATCTGTATCTACATGTGTAGGGTCAGAACCTACTTGTCCGTCCATAGCAGTATTTGTAAATTTAGGAACAGCGATTCCTTCCGTAAATTCACCGATATCATTGATTTCAATACTTTGACCTTCTGTAAAGAAAATAGCTCGTGTATCAATCTCCCCCGTCAAATCAGGAAATTTATCTAACATCGCAGAGGTCGTTCGCATACCAGCCCAACCATCACCCACACCATAATCGGTTGGCTCCATCTCTCCGCCGATAGCTGCATGAACAAGAAATGTTGTATTCCCCCAGTTTTGAGATAATTTACCATCCGAATTTAACGCAAAAATAATCTCATCGGATTGGTCATTATTTATCATAAACAAACTCTGATAATTGGGATCAAGGCTATATCCTGCACTTAAAATCTTATTACAAGCAGTCAGACACTCTGTATATTTTGCCGTTCCGATCATAGATTCGGCGTTCAAATATAGCTTTGCTTGAAGCATCCAAACCGCTGCTTTATCCGCACGACCATATTCTCCCTGGCGTGGATCAGGCAGTTCAGATTCTATTTCAGCTAGTTCAGATTCTACAAAATCAAATAATTCTTGTGGGCTCGCCTGTGTCGGTAAATCTGTTGAAATAGTCGTTACCAATGGTACATTCTGGAAAAAGTCGAGTGCATGCCAATAGGCCATCGCTCTCAAAAATCGAGCTTCGGCACGGTAGGTCTGGATTTCCGCACGATCTGCTTCTGGTATACCATTAGTCGCCAATCGTTCATCAGAAGATTGTTTCATGAAGTCGTTTACAATGGAAACAATTAATTGAATACGATAATATAACACTCGAACAAACTGATTTTCAGATGACCATGAGTGAATGTGCATATCACGAATCCCTGCATCCGTCCAACCAATAATTGTTTCATCCGTTGTTAGCTGTTGTGCTTTCCAGTATACTCGTATATAAGAGGTAAATCCTTCATCATTCACAATCGTAATATCTGGATTTCCAGAAGGCCCATCTTGACCTGTGTGTGAATAAGCAGCATAGGCTTTCGCCAAATAGGAACGGTAAGCTTCTAAATTGGTAAATACATCTAACTCTGACCCCGCATCTTCGGGTGTCAATGCCAAATCTGTACAAGATTGACTACCTAATATAAGTAAAAAGAAAAAGAAATATTTTTTCATCTTTATGCATATTTTGATTCTAATTAGAAAGAATTCAAGATTCTCTAATTAGATATAAACTTTAGAAATTAGCATTAACGCCTAAGATAAATCGTCGAGAAATA
>JAHDFQ010000228.1 GCA_020628085.1 Saprospiraceae bacterium | reverse complement strand
TTACCGACTTATAGTTTATCGGACGACGTGTTAAAACAAATGAAAGAATATACTGAGAAGTTAGCTTTTGCCTTAAAAATAAAAGGGCTTATCAATATTCAGTTTGCGATTAAAGACGAAAAGGTTTATGTGATTGAAGCTAATCCACGTGCCTCTCGAACCACGCCATTTATTGCAAAAGCCTACGGTGTACCGTATTTGAATATTGCGACGCAAGTCATGATTGGTGCGAAGAAGTTGAAGGATTTTAATATTGAAAAGAACTTGGAAGGTTATGCGATTAAAGTGCCTGTGTTCTCTTTCGATAAATTCCCGAATGTTGATAAGAATCTCGGCCCTGAAATGAAATCTACGGGAGAAGCGATCCGCTTTATCAAAGATTTGAATGATCCGTTTTTCCGAGAATTGGATCGTAACCGCTCTATGTTTTTGTCGATGTAGGGAGCGTGCGCACGTTTAGAGTGTGTTCGAGTGTTCACGTTGCAAACTCCAAAAAGTAAACAACGTGAACACTCGAACACTTGCGCACATGAACACATTAATTAAAAATCAAACTTAATTCCCTGCGCTAACGGTACTTCGTTACTATAATTGATGGTATTCGTTTGACGTCGCATATACGCTTTCCAAGCATCTGAACCAGATTCACGTCCGCCACCCGTTTCTTTCTCACCACCAAATGCACCTCCAATTTCAGCTCCACTTGTTCCGATATTGACATTAGCAATACCACAATCAGAACCTGCACAAGACAAGAATAACTCTGCTTCTTTCACACTATCGGTCATAATAGCAGAAGATAAACCTTGAGGCACATCATTTTGCATCGCAATGGCATCTTTCAAGTTTTTATACTTGATTAAGTACAAAATTGGAGCGAAGGTTTCATGCTGTACGATTTCGTAGCTATTTTTGACTTCCGCAATACAAGGTTTCACGTAACAACCACTCTCGTAACCCTTACCTTCTAAAATACCACCTTCGACGATAAATTTACCACCTTCTTTTTTCGCTTTTTTGATCGAATCCATATACATTTCTGCTGCATCCGTATCAATTAAAGGTCCAACATGATTCTTTGAATCTAATGGATTTCCGATACGCAACTGCTTGTATGCTTTTACCAAATTTTTCTTCACCGTATCATATACATCTTCGTGTACGATCAATCGACGTGTACTTGTACAACGTTGTCCAGCCGTTCCAACAGCACCAAAAACTGCACCTGTTAATACGATATTCATATCAGCGTTTGGTGTAACGATAATTGCATTATTACCACCCAATTCTAACAAGCTCTTACCTAAGCGAGCACCAACTGTTGCTGCAACAATTTTACCCATTCGAGTACTACCTGTTGCAGAAATTAATGGAATACGCTTATCCGCTGTCATCCATTCACCGACTTTATAATCACCTGTGATGATAGAAGAAACACCTTCTGGCACATCATTCTTAGCTAATACTTTATGGAAAATATTTTGACAAGCAATAGCACAAAGTGGTGTTTTTTCAGACGCTTTCCAAATACAAACATCACCACACACCATAGCAATCATAGCATTCCACGACCAAACGGCGACTGGAAAGTTGAACGCAGAAATGATACCAACTACACCTACTGGATGCCATTGTTCATACATTCTATGATCTGGACGTTCCGAGTGCATCGTCAAACCATATAACTGACGAGATAAACCTACAGCAAAATCACAAATGTCAATCATTTCTTGTACTTCACCATATCCTTCTTGCAAGCTCTTACCCATTTCGTAAGAAACCAATTTACCCAATGCATCTTTATGTTTTCTTAATTCCTCTCCATACTGACGAACGATTTCTCCACGTTTTGGAGCAGGCATTTTTTGCCAAGACGTAAAAGCTTTTTGCGCTTTTTTAATGACTTTCTCGTATTCAGCTTTAGTCGTAATACTAACAGTACCAATCAATTTACCATCAACGGGCGAATATGATTCGATATATTTTTTAGATTCATTAGAGGACTTCAAACCCGTTGAAGTTCCATCATTCTTCTTTTTTAATCCCAATTTTTTCAGGAAAGATGTATTCATTATAATATAGTTTTATAAATTTCAGATAATATAAATATTGAAAATCGGCACAAAATTATCAATTAGTTTCTGGATGTGCTAATGATTTTTAAAATAGCTGTAGTTATTCTTCGATTATTAACGCCAATGACTTCAAAGAAGTTTCTGTATAGGAGTTCACATCGTAGATGATACTATAGTATATAAGAACTTTATAGTTAAAAGCCCTTTCAATCCTTATCTTTTCTTAACTTTGCGAAATTTCGACTTTGTTCGAGGATATTGCAAACCGCTATCTAAGTGTATAAGTATCGTTTTTAGAAAGATATTTTTAGGTACATATATTATTATATAGTTATAAAGAAAATCAATGGATTCCAAATCCAATATTAATTTAGACAAACTTCCCAAACACATTGCAGTCATCATGGATGGTAATGGACGTTGGGCAAAACAAAAAGGAATGCCTCGTGTTTTCGGTCATCGTAATGGGGTAACAGCCGTTCGAGAGATCACCGAAGGAGCTGCTGAAATTGGTGTGAAATATTTGACATTATATGCTTTCTCTACAGAGAATTGGAGTAGACCATCTTTTGAGGTCAGTGCCTTAATGCGCTTGTTGGTAGAAACGGTGCGTAAGGAACTAGCCACACTAACTAAAAATAATATTCGTTTACAAGCTATTGGTGATTTAAGTCGCCTACCCGATAGTAGCCGCAAAGCATTACTGGAAGGTATTGAAAAAACGAAGAACAATACACGCATGACCCTTATTTTAGCGTTGAACTACAGCGCACGTTGGGAAATTATGCAAGCGGTCAAAACTGTAGCTCAGAAAGTGAGTGATAAAGAATTAACACCAGACCAAATTAACGAGCAAGTTTTTGAAGGTGCATTGAGTACTGCTGGCATTCCTGATCCTGAATTGTTGATTCGTACGAGCGGCGAAACTAGAATTAGTAATTTTTTGCTGTGGCAAATTGCATATTCAGAATTATACTTCACTTCTGTTTTTTGGCCGGAATTTAGAAAAGAACATTTACACAAAGCCATCGAGGATTTTCAAAATAGAGAACGACGATTTGGGAAAACCAGCGAGCAGTTATAGAGAAAATATTAAAAGAAATACAACCCCATTTGCCTCCTCATACTCATTACAGCAGGCATTAATTAGAAAGCGTTTGAGAAAAGCGAAAGCAATAAGAAATTGACAATGAATAAATATCTAGTACTATATATCACTTTCATCTTTGGAGTATTACTAACACCAATAATATCTACCGCGCAAGTTGCGGACAGTATTCCTGTCTTTAACTATGGAGAACCTAAAGACTATGAAATCGGAGGACTCACCGTTACAGGTGCTAACTACAGCGATGAAAATGCCATTATTGCTATTGCAGGATTTAAAGTAGGTGATAAAATCAAAATGCCAGGTGGCGATATTCCTCGTGCGATCAAATCTTTGTGGAGACTTCGATTGTTCACAGATGTTCAGATATATCAAGAAAAGACTATTGGAGATGTTATTTTCTTAGAAATAGTTGTAAAAGAACGCCCACAGCTATCTCGCCATTCTTTTAAAGGTGTTAAGAAATCAACACATGACGATCTAAACGATGAAGTCAATAAATATTTAATCAAAGGGGCAATTGTAACAGAATCTATTAAAAACGATGCCGTAGTAGCTATAAAAGATTATTTTAAAGGGAAAGGATTTTTAGATACAGAAGTTAGAGTAAAGGAAATTGAAGACAAAGGAATCAATAAAGTACGTCTAGTTTTTGATATTGATAGAAATGATCGAGTTAAAATTCAAGACATTACCTTTAGTGGAAATACTAATTTAAAGTCTTCAAAGCTACGTGGCAAGATGAAAAACACACGTCGAAAACGACGAATATTTGCTTCTTCTAAATTTATCAAACCTGAATATGAAGCAGATAAAGAAGTGTTGATTGCCTACTATAATACACTTGGTTTTCGAGATGCTTTAATAGCAAACGATTCTATATGGAGAGATGAGGACGGAAACTTGATGATTCACTTGGATATCAATGAAGGAAATCGCTATTTCTTTAGAAATATTGTTTGGAAAGGAAACTCGATATATGATACCGAAACACTTCAAAATGTTTTGGGAATCGTAAAAGGTGATGTGTATAATACAGAACTGTTAGAAACACGCTTGCAATTTAGCCAAGAAGGACGAGATGTAAGTACACTTTATATGGACAACGGATATTTATTCTTTAATGTAGAACCCATTGAAGTTGCTATTGTAGGCGATTCTATTGATTTAGAACTAAGAATTTTTGAAGGCCCACAAGCCACGATTGATAAAGTTGTTATTCAAGGAAATGATCGTACACACGAACATGTTATTCGTCGAGAATTGAGAACACGTCCAGGAGAAAAATTCAGTCGTTCTGATATCATTCGTTCACAACGTGAAATTATCAACCTCGGATATTTCAATCCAGAGGCACTAGGTATCAATACACCCGTAAATCCTCAGCGAGGAACGGTGGATATAGAATATACCGTTGAAGAAAAACCTTCCGATCAATTGGAGTTGTCCGCAGGTTGGGGTGGTGCAGGTCGAGGCGTCATTGGAACGTTAGGTGTTTCGTTCAATAATTTCTCACTAAGAAATATAATGAAAAAAGAAACTTGGAGTCCACTTCCACAAGGAGACGGTCAGCGTTTATCGCTCCGAGCGCAAACGAATGGACGTTTTTTCCAATCCTACAATGCCTCATTTACCGAACCTTGGTTAGGTGGTAAAAAACCAAATTCGTTTACAGTATCTGCGTTTTATACACAATTGACAAATGGTCAAAACAAAACAAGTGACCTATACTCTAAATTATCAATTATCAATTTATCGGTTGGCTTAGGAACAAGAGTTAAAATTCCAGACGATAACTTCATTTCTAATACCACAATTAGTATTCAGCAACTTCAATTAAATAATTGGGATCGAACAGATTTTGAAGATAGAGGAGTACGTGTTAGTAATGGTAACTACAATAATTTTAGTATCAACCAAACGATAGCTCGTAGCTCTATTAATGATCCAATTTTTCCAAAATCAGGTTCTCGATTTTCTTTATCCATGCAATTTACGCCTCCTTACTCCTTATTTAGAGGTGGAGATAGAGACTATGAAAATGAAACGGCACAAGAAAGATTCCGATTTTTAGAATATCACAAATGGCGTTTCGATGCAGAATGGTACACCCAGTTGATAGGAAACTTGACCTTAAAAGCATCCGCCAAGATTGGTATGCTTGGCTTCTATAATAAGGATATAGGTTTATCACCTTTCGAGCGATTTCAATTGGGTGGTGATGGTTTAGCCAATCAACAGACAGGTTTATTAGGTTATGATATTATTGCACTAAGAGGATATGACGTATCAGATTTACCTGCGAGTGAATCTGGTGGTGCATCAGTTTTTGATAAAATTACTGTAGAGCTACGTTACCCTATATCATTAAATCCAAGTTCTACGATATTTGTATTGGCTTTCGCTGAAGGAGGAAATGCATGGAATAGTTTCCGTGACTTTAATCCTTTTGATGTTCGTCGTTCTTATGGTATGGGATTAAGAGTCTTTTTGCCAATGTTCGGTACTCTAGGATTTGATTATGGTATTGGTTACGATAAAAACTTACCTAATCCAACAGGTAATATTTTCCAAGATTTTGGTAGATTCAGTATTGTTTTAGGTTTCGAACCAGATTAAACCTCCGTAGTTTAGCCTTTAGGCTGAACACAGTAGAAGCAAAATCGACATTTTTTATATTACACAAATAAAAATTTGATTATATTTTGTTGATAATCAATTGATTGCGATTTAATACGAAATAATTTGCGGTTTTTAGGTAGAAAGAGTTTGGAAATAAAGAAAAGGAGTGTACATTTGCGCTCGCTTTAGAAGAAAAGCGGTTGTTAAAGTAAAG
>JAHDFQ010000227.1 GCA_020628085.1 Saprospiraceae bacterium | reverse complement strand
GTTTTATTATACTAACCTGCCCGACGGCAGGCGGGTTTTTCTGACCTACTACTTACGTTCGCTTTATCTTCACTCTTGATAAAATCACTAAACCTAGTATAAAAAATATAATTAGAGCCAATACACTATTGCGCATACCGCCAGTAATCTGGTCAATAAAACCAAAACTAAATGTTCCTAAAACAATAGCAATTTTCTCCAAAACATCATAAAAACTAAAAAAGGAAGTCGTTTCTTCGGTATCTTCTGGAATGAGTTTAGAATAAGTAGATCGAGACATAGACTGAATTCCACCCATCACTAATCCGACAGCACAAGCAATGATATAAAATTGGGTCTTAGTGACTACAAAATAAGCAGCTATGCAAACCATTGTCCAAATAACCAATTGGATCATTATAGATGCTTTATTTCCAATGCGAGATGAAATATTTGCAAAGAAAAAAGCACCAATTGCCCCTAAAATTTGTAGCAATAAGATGACGACAATCAACTCGCCTGTTTCAAATTCTAATTGATCGGTCGCAAACGTCGACGCCAACATAATAACAGTTTGTGCACCAGCCGTATAAAAGAAAAAAGCATACAAAAATCGTTTGGTATTAACCATTGTTTTGATCTGTTTCCAGACTAAACGTAGTTCTTTAGCTCCTTTTTGTATAATGTCGTTACCAAGTGGTGTTTTAATATCTTTAGGTAATCTTCTAAATGAAAATTGGGCAAAACCCAGCCACCACAATCCTACTAAAACAAAGGCGATACGAGTAGCTAATATCTTCGAATCCTCACCTAAATTATCAGAATATAGACTCACTAGCACGTCCAATTTAAACCAATGTGGACGTTCTATCATCAGCAAATTAATAATCAATAAAATGACACTTCCAATATAACCATAGGTAAACCCACGAGCACTTACCTTATCATAGCGATCTTCAGTAACAATAATGGGTAAAAAGGAATTATAAAAAACTTGGCTTCCTGCAAATCCAATAATAGCAAGCATAAAACCAACTAATCCGATATATAAAGAAGTCGTGGAAGCATCTTTAAATGCAAAAAGGGAAATACAAGCAAGTGATCCCATGAGGGTGAAAAACTTCATAAATGAAAGCCGTTTTCCACCATAATCAGCAATCCCAGATAATATGGGTAGTAAAAAAGAAATAATTAAATATGCAAAAGCAATGGCAAATGAAAAAAGAGCAGAATTTTCAAAGGTAATTCCAAATAAGTCAACGGTGTCACCGACGGTAGCATTAAAATAAATAGGAAAAATAGCGGTCGTAATGACCAATGCATAAGCCGAGTTTGCCCAATCGAACATTGCCCAAGCATGGATCGTTCGCTTATTATTAATCTCAAAATTAGATGTATTTGCCATGTAAATTACTGCATATTTAGTGAATTAGTACCGAATATAGGTCTTTTCCTAACAAAAAAGGCAGTCCGAAC
Organism: Saprospiraceae bacterium; assembly: GCA_020628085.1. Taxonomy (GTDB): domain Bacteria; phylum Bacteroidota; class Bacteroidia; order Chitinophagales; family Saprospiraceae; genus JAHDES01. Next base: position 4,597 of record JAHDFQ010000227.1, on the reverse strand, counting down.
GCTCGAACTGCCTTTTTAGAAATTTTATAGCTGTTGCAAAAGGAAAAATTCAATTTTAGGTTATAAATTTATTTGTGCTCGCTACTACGAATATTTTAGTTATTCAAAATAATTTGCTTTGTATAATTATTATTTCCTTGCTGTATTAATAGGAAATAAATTCCATTTTCATTAGTTCCAAGCGATATTTGCTCATTAAAATCGCCATTAAAATTAGGTATTTCTTTTACGAAAACTTCTTTACCACTTGTGTCTAAAATACGTACTGCTGTAGCCTGTTTAGCTTCTGTTTTAAATCGAATATTAACTTCATCAGTTGTAGGATTAGGATATATATCCACCATCACCATATCAAGGGTATTCTTTGGTATTTCCATTCCATCATTTTCAATGACTTCCTCAACTATATTGCCGTCTTCATCCATTATTTTTCGTATAATAATACGCTTTTCCGTCATAGATTCAGAACTTTTTGGAGCGGCACAGCAACCTTTATTGCCACGCATTCTGTTACGCATTTTTCTTCGTTGAGGCTTGGCAGTTAGCGTCAATTTTTTGGTACTCTTTTTTCCATTTCTGGAAATTTTCACTTTAACCACATCACCTATTTTATGATTTTTGATCTCCTGAACTAAATCATCAAAAGAGTTGGTTTTTTCATTATCAAATTTTAAAATATAATCGCCTTCCTGTAAACCCGCTCTTGAAGCAGGAGAATTCCGTTGAACTGATTCAATAAATACACCTTTTTTACTATCTGTATCCATAATCGTTACACCCAAATGTGGTTGGCGATCTCCATTTTGTGCATTAGCATCACAAATCTTTTCACATTCCGCTTCACTAATCCCACATATTTTTGCACACTCGGCTGTACTCATACTTTCGCACAATGCTGAACAATCCTTTTTTGAAGTCCAAGAATTGTCATTATCTAAGTTTAAATTCTTAAATGTATAAACCTCATGATTTGTTCTTTTACCCAAAACAACATCATTATTCATGGTAGTTCCATTTCTAGAGTAACCAATATTAATAGTTTCATTAGCCTGATGCGCTGAGATTTGGCGTACTAAATCTTGATGTGTTTGAGTTGTTTCACCATCAATACTCATGATAATATCACCAACTTGTAGTCCCGCCTTTTCAGCAGCACTGCCTTTAACTATTTCTGTAATTTTGACACCTGCATCTGCCTGATTATCTGTTACGACACCTAGAAAACCGTTGTTGGAATTAGATGTGTTATGTTCTTCTGTTGTAAACGATTTAGTGATAATACGGATCTCTTTTTCCTCATCATTATCCTCTGCTGCGTTCTCAATAAGTTCATCTAAATCAATATCTACGTCCATTTCAGATAACATTTCTTTTACTTCATCAAGCCCTTCCATGTCATCTGATTCGATTACAAAAACCTGCTGATTGTCTAGTTCTCCTTCTTCCACTAATTCACCATTGATATACACGTTTCCGTCTTCATCAACGGTAACTTCCATTTCTTCTGATCCATTCTCTTGTGTTGCTTCTGAACTGGTCATTTGTAAATCAACATCTACCTCAACACTCCCAGCAAAATCGCCAACTTGCTCGTCGATAATGGCTTGGATATTATCTTCATCTACCTCGTCACCCGTCTGAACTATTTTTTTGATTTGCGTATTACCATCATCATCCATCATTTCGATGGTGATCGTAAGGATCTTTGACTCATTGGATTGTTGAGCAGATAGAGTAGTCGTTCCTATACATGTAAAAAGGATTGTGAAAAGAAGTGATTGGAGTAAGATTTTTTTCATAACTATAGGATTTAATTAAATATTCGATTCTTCAAATTTATAAAAATACAAGAACTGTACTGAATAGTACAAAGTTATAGTTTTTACGAAAATATTCGTAGATAGTTTTGTTAAGAATGTGTTAAAGCAATATTGATTCACTTAAAGGGTATATAATAAATTGTCGTAATAGAAAGTATAGAGCTATTTAAACTCAGCGTCTTGGCGTCTCTGTAACAAACTAAAACGATATTTTGTTATACACCTACATAAAACAGAATTTGATTATTTCATCAAAAAAAACTAAATTGCATTGAATCCAAAATAGAAATGATGATGCATAATTTGTATTTAGTAATCAATATGATCGGTGAAATGACCGACGAGCAGGTTTTGGAATTTAGCCAACTCAATGAAGGCTTTAGAATAGAACGTTCTGCAAATGGAAAAATAACTATGGCACCAACACATACAGAAACAGGGTTTTATAATTTAAAGTTGGCGAGTAAATTTTTAAATTGGAATGATCAATCAGAGTTAGGTTATTTATTTGATTCTTCAACAGGTTTTAAATTACCAAATAAAGCACTACGCTCACCAGATGTAGCTTGGATTTCAAAAGAAAGATGGTCAGCCTTATCGAAAGATCAGAAAAAGGGCTATGCACAAATATGTCCTGATTTTGTGCTAGAATTACGATCTTCTTCGGATAATTTAGAAACTTTAAAGTCTAAAATGCTTGAATATATAGAAAATGGAACATCCTTAGCTTGGTTGATTGATCGTACGAATCAGCAAGTTTATATTTATCGGGCAGACGGTTCAATTTCTATCGAGAAAAGTTTTGAAACTAAACTTTCTGGCGAAACCATCTTACCCAATTTTGAACTAGATTTATCCATTCTAAACGAAAAAATATAACCTTACAAAACTCCATACAAAGATCCACCTTCTGCAAATAGCGCATCTACTTTCGCCGTTACTTCTGGGTCTTTCACCAAAGGCGGTGCATGATGCGGTTTTATCCTTGCATCAATGACCAAGGCACTTCGACATCCCCAATGTTTGTGTTCTATAAAAGCATCGACACCATGAATATCATGTGAAGGATTGGCACGTGTGTATGTCACCCAAACATAATTATTGACCGTTTTGGCTACGAAAGCACTATCATCTACCAATAAAATTAATGGAATAGAATCTAAATCAAACTGTTCCAAATGTTTACAAAGCAGTTCTACGTCTTCGTAACTTTCTTTTCCAGTGAATTTTTGTCCTTCAACAGCTAAAATTCCTTTCTGTACGAATACAGGGTTTTGAAAGCCTTCAGGTAATTCAAAATTATCAGGTAATTGATCCGTTAAGGATCGGATTTTATCACCACAAGCAGCAATAATGACCTTTGATCCTGCATTCCATCCGTCACCCGAATAATCAAGCGTATCAATAGTTGTTTTCGTCTGAAAATGCAAATCACGTGTCCAATCTACTCGTTCTAAAATATGGTGATAAAACGTTGGAATATCTTCTGCACTTAGATTAGGGTTGTCAGCGTGCGCAGCGATAAATAAAAACTTGGCCAAAGAAGTTTGTCCTGATCCCAAAATCCGATTAGCCTGAATTAGTATTTCTTCGGGTTTTCGCTCTCTAAACGGCATATAACGCTCACTTCCAATTGCTAATAACAATGGATGAACACCAGCAGCGTCCACCGCATTGATTTCTTTTACCCCAGGAAATTCTTGCGTCAATAATGGACTAACCAATTTATGAATCAAATATCCAAAACTAGAATCCTCGGCAGGTGGACGACCCACCACCGAAAATTGCCAAATGGCATTTTTACGAGCATATACTTTTTCGACATCCATGACAGGGAAGTCATGCTGCAAGCTATAATAACCCAAGTGATCGCCAAACGGACCTTCTGGCATTTTTTCCCCTTTTCGGACAATTCCCGTTATCACAAAATCAGCATCTGCTGAAATCGTAAAGCCGTCTTTTCGCACGTATCTAAACCGACGACCACCCAACAAACCCGCAAATGTCACCTCACTCAATCCCTCGGGCAAGGGCATAATAGCTGCAAAAGCATGAGACGGCGGCCCACCAATAAAGCAACAGCAACGAAAGGGTTCGTCGCTATTATTATATTCAGTATGATGCACCCCAATTCCACGATGCAACTGATAATGTAAACCAATTTCTTTATTTAGTTGATAATCATTCCCACTCAACTGAATCCGATACATTCCAATATTGGATTTCATCACATTCTGCTCATTTGGGGGAAGCGTAAAAACTTGAGGTAGGGTTACAAAAGCACCACCATCCATCGGCCAAGATTTGACTAAGGGTAGTTTATCAATGGTCGTTTCTTCATATTCAACAGGGGCTTTACCCCAATTTTTCATAGGTAATGCCGATAAAGCCGTAAATGGCGCACCAATATAGCGCAATGGATTTTTAAGAAAATTCGTAGGATCAGCTTTTAGTTCGATAACTTTTTGAACCTTTTTAAACGTTTTCCGAAACAAAAAATCCGTTCGTTCAAACGTTCCATATATATTACTCACCGCACGATAAGGACTGCCTTTCACTTTTTCAAACAGCACCGCAGGGCCGCCAGCCTCAAAGAAACGTCGGTGAATCTCTGCCATTTCCAAATCAGGATCAACTTCATGCTTAATTCTCACCAAATGTCCATGTTTTTCCAAATCAAGGACACACTCTTCCATACTTTTGTACATAATTCAGCTTGCTTTCGTAAACGTAAATTGTAATTAACAGACTTGAAACAAAGATAATGGAAGTGTGTT
>JAHDFQ010000226.1:3385-6072 GCA_020628085.1 Saprospiraceae bacterium | reverse complement strand
AGTGGCTACTTCGATCCCATCCGAAACGAAAATATTGGAAAAGTGTGAAGTTTCAACACACTAAAAATACACCATAATCATACTTAAATACACTATGCGAATACTATCATACACACTCGTTGGAAATCGTAATCGATGGTATTAGCAGTTTCATGGAATCGAAACTATTAAAGAAATAAACAACCCACCATCAACGAATCCATTTTAATGCCACTTACGATTTTAAACGGTGATCGAAAACGAGTCCTCCCCTACCGCATCAATCGCTATGTTGCCGTATTTGAAAGATTAGCCGTTCCCAGAGATCGCATCTGCTACATGGAAGTGATTGAAACTGGGCGAAATCTACATTTGAATATTCCATTTCAGAGAATTAAATTAGAAGCCGTGAAGGAGCAGAAAGATATATTTTAAGATGTTTTAAGGTAACGAAATCTCGCTACCTTTGAATTCTAACCAATAAAGTAAAAAAGTTTATTAAAAGTGAATAAAACAATGCTATTTAAAATAAATAAGAAAATAACAACATCAAATAGTATTTATTTGGATAACTATAAACTATATGATCTATTGCTAGACTGTTGTTGTTTAATAATTTTATATATTTTAATAGTTTTAGTCACTTGCAACGCTTTGGTTATGAGATGATTATAACTATAAAAGCCACGTAATGCGGGTTAAAAGCCACGTAATGCGGGTTAAAGACCGCAGATTGCGGGACTAAAGCCACACTTTACAGGCAAAAGCCACACATCAGGGGAAAGACATTGATAAGCAGAGATTTCACCCTCCTTATATTGTATATAAGGACATATTCCATTTAAATAAGTTCTATTCTGGGATATAATGTCCTACAAAAAGCATTTTGGATATTTATATGCCACAACATGCGGGTTAATATGTACGTCTTTTTTGTTAAAAGCCACACATTGCGGGATCAAAATAGCTTAAAGCCACACATTGCGGGTTAAATGCCACACTGTTTCTATTTTTTGGTGTGCATAATAATTATATTTGAAGAAAAGAAAATAATTTAATTACAATGACTGACCACTCTTCCATTTTATCAAATAAAAAAGTAGTTGTACGAGAGGCAAATGAGCTTGTTGAGGCAAAGTATCTATTGGATATGTGGGAAGCTCGTATATTCTGGTCCGCTATTGCAAAAATATCACCTGACGACCAAGAGTTTAAAAAATATAAAATATACATTAAAGACTTAGAGAGAGATTTTGGCATCAAGGATAAAGATATTTATAGTCGTATGCGAAGTGCTGCGAAATCCTTAAGAAAAAAGGAAATTGCCATACCATATCGATATGAAGAAGGAATGGGAGACTTGGTGACAGGTCTGATTACTTCTTATGGTGGGTTGGGTGATGATACAGGAGCATTTGTAGTCGTAGAGTTGCATCCCGATCTCAAACCTTATTTATTACAATTAAAACAACGTTACACTCAATATAATATCGGTTTTCTGATGCGTATGCAAAGTCGATATTCTAGACGTATTTATAAATTGTTGAAGCAGTATCAAAAAATTGGTAAGCGTAAACTCAATCTCGCTCGTCTTCGGGAATTATTATGTATTGAGCCTAATGAATATGCTAAATACTCGCATCTCAAAAGTCGAATCATTAAAAAGGCACAAAAGGATTTAGAAGAATACACCGATATTTGTTTTGAATTCAAAGAAATTAAAAAAGGTCGAAAAGTAGACGAGTTAGTTTTTTATATTTTCAATAACAAAAAAGATCGTTTAGTATCTTCACCTAACACAACAGATCTTGTTATTGAACCCACCTCTTTTATTGATGTTGATCCAATTGCTAATGATTTGTATAAACCACTAAGCAAGTGGATGGATATAAATACCTTTAATAAAATCACAAAAGGGAAATCTGATGCACATATAAAAACTGCAACAACTATTATATTGAATAAGCTAAAGTCTAATCATACCATTGATAATGTTGTAGGATATTTTACGTCGTTAGTTCGTAAAGAAAACTTAAAAGATGTTAGTCAAGTTAGGAAAGAAAAGGCAATCGCTATTAAAAACGAAAAGAAAGACCAAGCAGAAAAGAAGCAGACTCTACTTTTGCAATTGAAGAAGGTACATCGAGAGTTAAAAGAAAAAGAAGATATTATTATTCAAGCTCTTTTTATTGAAGAACCCACCGTTCAGTTTGAGGTTTTGGAACAAGCTAAAGCCAGTAAGCTAGGACGGAGTTTCTATAATGAAGAACTTTCCTTAGATGCAAATTTAGCTAATCCTGCATTTTCTGCTACTTATAGAAATATAATAATTAATAAATATAATATTCGTTTTGAGGCTTTACATAGAAAATATATTCCTCGAATAAATGCAATGAAGCAGCAAATGTAAGTTTGACGTTTTGTGTGAATAGATAAAAGTTGTTTCCAAACTGTCAGTTTATAGCCTTTATTTAATCTATATGCAAGAATGACCTACCAATATTAATTTAGTTCCTTATATGGATTAAAAATATCGTTTGAAGTGATTTAAGTATCTATCAACAACCTATGCTACTAATAATTTTCGATTTAATAAATCAGTAAATACTGAGTTACTGATTTGCGGGAAAACTCAAAAGCAAATATCTTGTTCAGTAATAACTGAAAACAGGAACTACTGAGTTACTGATTTCAGCTTTTACTGATTT
>JAHDFQ010000226.1:0-3285 GCA_020628085.1 Saprospiraceae bacterium | reverse complement strand
TTACTGATTTCAGCTTTTACTGATTTAAGGATATACTTAAATATTAATAATACTGAATTGCTGAAAAGATGTTTTCAGTAGTTCGGTATATTTTGTACATTTGCCATCGAATCAAACATATTTAGGAAAATGATAATTTCAGTTACAAGTTTAAAAGGAGGTGTTGGTAAGTCCACTCTTTCTCAAAATTTAGCAGTTTGCTTTGCCCACATGGGCTATAAAGTAGCTATTGTAGATGCCGATGTCAACGATAGTTCAGAACGATGGTCGGGTCTTAGAGATATGGATGATAATCCTCCTATTATGGTTGCGAGTATTGATAGCCCACAAGCTCTCCGAAATAATGTGAAATTATTACAAAGAGATTATGAGGTTATTATAATAGATGGAACACCAGCTTTATCAAAATTAGTTAGTACGATTATGCTACTCGGGGATATAGTATTAGTACCTATTAAACCAAGTATTTTAGATATTTGGGCTACTGAACGATTTCAAGAGCGTTACGAAGATGCCGTTGCAACAAAAGGTGAGGATATTCCTGGCTATTTTATTTTAAATGAATATGATTCACGTATGAAGTTCAATATAGAGGCAAAAGAAGCTATGTCTGATCTAGGTTTTGAAACTTTAAAAACGACTATCAAAACAAGACTGGCCTATAAAGAAGTCATCCAAGATGGGAAAGGTGTATATGAATCAAGCAATAAAACAGCAAAGCAAGAAATGACAAACTTAGCAAATGAAGTAATTAGCTTGATTGCTTAATAATTAAAAATTAAATAGTATGGCAAAGCAGAAGATGTCCTTAAAAGATAAATTAAAATCCGAGAGGACGAATCGGAAAACTACTGAAACTACACCTCTTGCCAAAAAAAAGGTATTGGGTAGTTCCAAAAAGAACGTCGAAGAAATAGAAAATTTAGTAAAGAAAATTCATAAAGAGGAAACTGTCACTCCATCAAAACCAAAGGTTGTTCCTAAACCTAAGCAAGAGGAAACTGTACGCCTTACTGTCGATGTACCAAAGAGTATGCACAAAAAAATAAAAATCAAAGTAGCAGAGAAAGAGTTAAAAATACAATGGTATTTGCGAGAGTTAATTACAAAAGACCTTAATCAGTAGTTCCTGATTTACGGAAAACCTCAATTACTGAATTCAGTAGTTTTTAAAAAAATTAGTCTTTAGAAATTATTTTATCGTAGAGTCGTCATTGACGATAAACATCTTATTAGGAAATCATGTCAGACAACATAAAGGTTTTTGAATACGAAGGAAATCCGATCACATTTGAGTTTACAAATAATGAAAAATTCGTAAATGCAACGGAGATGGCAAAAACATTCGATAAAAAGCTCAATGTATTTTTTAGACAAAAACAAACGGCTGAATTCATAAATGTGTTATTTAACTCGTTGAATATCAACCGAGACGACAATTCTCGCCTCGAAAAGATAAGAAGTTTAAATACTGAAAATTTAGCCAAAGCATACCCTGAACTCATCAAGGTGGTTAGAGGTGGTGATCCTAAAATGCAAGGAACATGGGTACATGAGCGACTTTCTTTAAAACTAGCAGCGTGGCTTTCTCCCCATTTTGAATTGTGGGTATTTGATACAGTTATGGAACTTTTAATAGAAGGTCATGTACATCTTAAAAATAAAGAGAACCTTGATTTAGAGTGGCATTTAGATAAAATTACAAACAACGTAGATGATATTCGTAATCTACTAGATACAATTCCTGGTCAAAAAGATCAACATAAACGCTTAAAAGATAAGTAACTTTAAATCTGTAAAGCCTTTTTATAAAAGTTAGCCGATAGGAAAAATCCGTTTCCCGAAAGTATCTGATTTTGGGAAACAAAATGGAGTATATATGAGGGAGCCGTCTTGAATTATCCAACATAGACTAATCTAAATAGAGTAGGGTGGCATGAATATTTTAGACCACTTGAAAGGAATGGAAAAAAGCGTACAGCAAAAGTGCAGAGTAATGGCTTAACGGTAGGAGTACCAACTTGGAAGCATGGAAAGCTGATCCGCAATAAGATGAAGGATTGTAACGAAGTGGAACAACGGATGACTTGACCTGATAAGGTAAGACCCAAAAAAGAACGTTTTAAATATAACGAAATTTCATATTTGTAACTATCAGTTTTTTAGCATAAATTGCCAATTGTGACGTTTTAATTGAACGCACCTATTCAAACTTACCTTGAGAAAACTTACAGAAAGTAAAGACTTTTTCACTACGAAAAAACACTAAAACTGTGAGTTTAAGAGAACCAGAATTTGGTACAAAGATGCGGCTACTGCGTATGATGATTGCGATCATGGAACGCCCTAGAGCATACACCAAAAAAGCACTTGCCAACCTCTACGGCGTGAGTGAAGATACCATCAAAAAAGACTTTGAAATACTGCGTAATGCTGGATTTGTATTGGAATACGACACCAAATACAGATACCGATTTGCAGAAGAAAAGCCTTACCAACAACTCAAACAATTATTACATTTCTCGGAAGAAGATCAAGTTTTATTGATGCACGCCATTGATACCGTTACGATCAATGATGAAAAAGGACGAAAGCTCAAACGAAAACTATCTTCCCTTTACGATTTTCGACAACTCGGACATAGTTACCTTCGTCGTCCGTACCTTAGTAAAGTAAATACACTACTAGAAGCAAAAAAAGAAAACTATCAAGTTTATTTGATGGACTATCGTTCCTCAACAAGCAACAACATGAGCAACCGTTTGGTAGAACCCTTTCATATTGATCCACCTTCAGACACACTTCAAGCCTACGATGTAGATAAAAAAGCACTGCGTCATTATCGAATTTCGAGAATCAAACGTGTAAAACTGTCGAATGATACTTGGCAATACGAAGGTCATCATACCATCATGCGAACCGATCCTTTCCGAATAGTGGACAACCATCAAGTCATGGTACATATACGGATGCGCCTCGGTGCATACAATGAATTGGTGGAACGCTTCCCGATGACTCGATCTTTTTTAATAGAATCCGAAGAACCAGAGATTTATGATTTTCAATGCAATGTCAACCATCGTTTTTTAGGATTGACCAATTTTATTTTAGGCTTTTATCACCAATTGGTTGAGGTCGTCGGGCCAGAGTCTTTGATAGATCATTTGAATGAAACAACAAAAAAGATGAAATTTTAGTGTATTGAGAAGGGTAGGGGTGCAATCATTTACCTAGCTATGCTCATACCTTTGCTAACAGAATAAAAAACGAAAGAATATGCGAATA
>JAHDFQ010000225.1 GCA_020628085.1 Saprospiraceae bacterium | reverse complement strand
GGTTATTGGTTATTGGTTATTGGTTATTGGTTATTGGTTATTGGAAAATAAGTCGATTACTATGTAACGACAAACAAACCGATCCACCAATTAACTAATCACTAACTGCGAAGCAGACTAAAACAAAATTTGATAACGAACGTCAGGGAAAAAGCCTCGCTGAAAGGTGGTTCGGATGCTTTCCCTTGTTGCATTATAGAACTTTTCAAACTCATTTTGTCGGTTGATAAAATTTTGTAAATCCACAGAAAAAGTTTGTGTAAACTTCTTGGCATTGTGTCGAAAACCAATTTTTATATCTGGACGAATATATGGTTTATACTGATCTTCAAAAATCTGATCTTGGTCACGTATCTCTCGCCCTGCATCAATAGAAGCATCTAAATCTATTGGTGTATATCTGCGTCCTCCTGCGTAAGTAAAGCGGGCATCTAATGTCAATGCGAAGTTTTCATTGAGCATCCATTCTTTTCCAGCTAATAAGTTTAACACATAATTGGAATTAAAAAAAGTATTGCGTTCTATACCATCTGTTCCTTCATATTTACTATCAAAAATAGAAGCCGTTGCTAGATAATAGAAGCCTTTATTCAGGGATTGCTCTAAGGTAAATTCTAAACCAACATTACTGCCTACACCTTCGTTCACCAAACCTACCCGATCTGGAAAACCAAAATTGGCTCCAAAATTTATCATTGAAAAGTCCCCGTCATTAGGATCAACCGCCAAATCAAATAAAGATTGATAATAGGCTTCCACTTTCGTGTGAATGGTTGAAGTGATAAACATATCCCAAGATGCCACAAAATGATCGCTTCGGATAAAATCTAATTGCTCGTTCATCAAATTTTCTTCGGGTGTTGCTTCCTTATCTTTATTAAAATAAATAGGTAGTGGTTGTACTTGTGAATGACGACCGTACGCCAGTCCAAACTGGTGTTTTGGCATAGCTTTATACGACAAACCAAGACGAGGTTCAAGTCCTTTAGAATCGTTTAATCCAAAATAAACGGCATGTAAACCTGCATTTAGAGTTAACTTTGAATTGAATTTATGTTGCCATTGGGCGAAAGCCTGATACAGCGCTGTTGTTCCTTCAAAATCAGAATTTACAAACCATTCGTTGTTGTTTAGTAAGATAGAATCTCGGACTTGAATATCATAATTATCAAAAATGAAACCTGTTTTTACTCGATTTTTAGCATTCAACTTTTTGTTTAAAGTCCAATTGATACCAAATTTTCGTTGTTGCTGATTGGACAAAAAAGTATCTTCAAATGATTGTGATATTTCTTCTAAAATTTCTTCGATTTCTGTGATGCTTTCCGTTGCAGTGTATGACATTCTAAAATTAGAAGACGTATTTTCATCAAAAAAGTATACGTGACTCATTCCTAACATACCCGTTGTAGCAGCAGAACGAAGGTTTTCATCATCTTCACTAAATAAATTATTGCCATCCGAGTTTGCCAAAAATTGAATATCGCTGATTCCACCTAAGCCCCAAAAGCTAAATCGACCTGCTTTTTCGGTAGGAATATTGATTTTAAAGGTTAAATCTTGGTATTGAGGAACGGCTGCGCCAGTACCAATATCAAATCCAATCGCATTAATCACGCCTAAAGTCGAGTAGCGATAATTGGCCATAAAAGAAGCTTTTTGACCAATATTCAACGGGCCTTCAATTCCAGCTTCAAATCCGTTAAAAGCAATTTGTCCTAAAAACTCATATTTGTCCACATTTCCATTTCGTAATTTCAAATCAAAAACTGCTCCTGTAGCATTACCATACTCGGCAGGGAAAGCACTCGAAAAGAAGTCACTATTTCTCAAATTATTAGTATTCAACATAGAAATAGGTCCACCTGTCGAACCGAGTGTTGACCAATGATTAGGAGACGGAATATCCACCCCCTCTAATCGCCATAAAACAGATGAAGGGGAGTTTCCTCGAACGATAATATCGTTGCGTTCATCGCTTGCTCCACTAACTCCTGCATAATTTTGTGCCATTCGAGCGACATCACCAAATGTTCCTGAAAAACGATTGACTTCCTCCATCGTGATAGATCTTGCACTTAAAGTTGCCATATCATTTGATGCACCCTGATTGCCACTTGCAGCGGTGACCACCACCTCAGAAAGTTCGTTTAAATCCTCTACCATTTCTATTTCTAGAACATATTCTTTGGCAGAATTAACCAAAATATTAGGAATGGTTACCGTTTCATAGCCAATGTAAGAAAACTGAATAGTCTGACGTCCCAAGGCTACCTTTTCAATTCTATATGAACCATCAATATCGGTTGTGGTACCTGTAGCACTATCCAATAAAAAGACATTCACGCCAATTAGTGGAGATTGCGATTCTTTGTCTAGCACGATACCTTTTACGGTTTGGGTTAATTCTATCTGTGCGTAACTACAAAAAGTGATGAGTACAAAGAAAAGTGTTGTGGTAATTGATTTCATTTTGAAGTATTTTTCTATAATTGATACTTCAAATATGAGATTGTTTTAGATTAAAAAAAAGGGATATACTGTGAACTGTCAAAAAAGAGAGTTGAATTGTAGAAGAAGCATAGAATATTCTAAACAGACTGCTTGTGAGCCTGTACGTGTAGCATTTCATGTACCATTCTTTCCAAAACTTCTTTATCATTACCCATACCAAGATGACTACAAGCGACCTCAATATTTTTGTGCAATGCATCTTCCTTTTTCTCTAAACAAGTATCCCAATGAACGACGCCATCCTTTTTAGAATAGAAACAAGTAGTTGGAACGGGGGCAGGCTCGGCAAGGCTTTTGAGGAAATCTTCATCTACAGGTGTCGGGTCAAAAAACTTTAAGAAATGATAAAACTTAGTAGCGTACGTTGGTCGTAATAAATCTCGAAACGGAGAAGCCAGCGTTATAACTTGTCTGATTTTATCGGGATGTAGTTTTGCTAATTCTCGGGCATACACACCGCCCAAACTCCAACCCAGTAAAGTTATTTTCGATTGATTTTCATGGTATAAAGTAGTAACTTTTTCTGATAGCGCATCCAAATCCTGCATTTTAGCCAAATTTCTTCCGATTCCCCAGCCATGGGTTTGATAGCCCATTCGATATAGAAACTTTCGTAGAGCAACCGTTGAAAAATCAGTCGTTAAAAAACCTGGAATGACTAAAATAGGATGCCCATCTCCTTTTGCGGGTGGTTCGTATGATGCTCGAAACGATTTAGATTGCCAAAACTCTAAAGTCGCACGTGCGCCTTCGGTTAAATTTAAAAATAACGGTGGTTTTTTATTGGACATGTGGTCAAATTTACTGAATTGTTGTTGTTCCTAAAACAGTAGATAATTTACAAAGTTTGAGAATTTTATCATTTCAATATAATTCTATACTTTTGAGCATGGCAGAACCACTCAAATACATATACAACCAAGCCTTCTTTGATCGTTTTACAACGGTTTTACAAAATGAAATCCCCTCTTTTGATCGTGTATCTTTTCTTAAAACGATTTATAATGACGAATGGGAAATGTTGGAATTAAAGCAACGAATGCGCCACATCACCTTGGCTTTAAAGTCTCAATTAACAGGTGATTTTGAGCAAAATATACAAACCATTATTAATACGATTCCGAAGTTAAAAGCTAATGGTTTTGAAGAAGATCGGCTGGCATTTATTATATATCCAGATTTTGTGGAAGTCTATGGTTTAGAACATTATGAAGTTTCGATGGCAGCAATGGAGCAAATTACACAGTTTGTTACTTGTGAATTTGCTATTCGACCGTTTTTAATGCGATATGAAGCAAAAGTCATGAAGCAGATGTTGACTTGGTCAACACATAAACATGAATCGGTTAGACGCTTTGCTTCTGAGGGTTGTCGACCTCGTTTGCCTTGGGCAATGGCGATTCCTACGTTGAAACAAAACCCGTCTTCTATATTACCAATATTAGAAAATTTGAAAAATGATTCTTCTGAATATGTACGCCGAAGTGTTGCCAATAATTTAAACGATATTTCTAAAGATCATCCTGATACAGTTATTGCGCTGACTAAAAAATGGATAGGTTCGAGTACGCAAACCGATAAGTTATTAAAACACGCTTGCCGAACCTTACTCAAAAAAGGACATGTGGAGGTGATGCCCATTTTTGGTTATGGTTCAGTAGAACAGATTGAAATTATTGACTTCAACATATTAACACCTACTATTAAAGTTGGCGATGCCGTTGAGTTCAGCTTTACATTGCTCAATCAGAATGATTCAGATACACTCATTCGATTAGAATATGGCTTGTATTTTCAAAAAGCCAATGGTACACTTTCTCGTAAAGTATTTAAAATTAGTGAAAAAATTTATGCAGCGCATTCCAAGACCACCATCTTTAGGAAGCAATCTTTTAAAGTCATTACGACTAGAAAATTGCATGTTGGCTTGCATCAGGTTTCAATAATCATTAACGGTGTAGAATTTAAAAAACATGATTTTGAATTAGTTAAAAACTAGGAATATGGGTGTTGAAATAGAGCGTAAATTCTTACTTAGAAACGAAGATTGGAAACGGTATTCTGATGCTGGAACAATAATCAAACAAGGTTATTTGAGTACAGATAAAGAACGAACAGTTCGAGTTAGAATTTGTGGCTCAACAGGTTTTATAACCGTCAAAGGCAAAACACAAGGTGCCAGTCGATTGGAATTTGAATATGAAATTCCACTAGAAGATGCAGAAGCCTTACTGCGACTTTGCGTCAAAACAACCATCGAAAAGACTCGTTATCTTGTACAAATCCAACAACATACATGGGAAATTGATGTATTCGCAGGTCAAAACAAAGGTTTGGTTCTTGCCGAAATTGAACTGACCTCAGAAAATGAAATTTTCGTCAAGCCAGACTGGTTGGGTGACGAAGTAACGGAGGATCATCGTTATTTTAATTCGTATTTGAGTGAGTGGCCGTTTTTGAGGTGGTAGGTGTAGTAATCTTTCACCAAAGGATTCCTAGTTCTTCTTTCGAGAAGTAGTCATTTTTTGACGTTCTACTTTATGTTTAGGTTTTTCAGTATTACAAAATTTTTTAATTTCTGCTAAATTCTCTAAAGCTATCTTTACATCATCATCATTAATTTCATAATCAGAATATCTTGCGTTATGACATGCATCATATAATTCATGATAAGGAGCTGCTATTTTTTTTAAATGTCGATTTACTAATCGTTTTATAACTTCATGAGGAGACTTACCACCGTACTGATTGTTATGTTTTTCATGAATATAGTAATCATCGAAAGAATTGAAAGTCTCTGCATCTAATTTTAAAGGAAATGCTTTGTACTTGACAAATTGTAAAGCCGAATAAAAAGCGGTAGTAATTACCCAGTCGGGAAATTTGCCAGACTCATTCAAATAATTACAAACTTTCTCATTACTCAAAGCATGATTACGCCTCTTTTCTTCAGTGTTTTGGGGCATATTGAAAGATGAATCCATTCAAGAATAATTTTCGCAAATTGAGACTTTCTTTTGCAGGAAGTATAGTAAAAGAAATACCAAATAAATCTTCACAATTTTCAACTTCCGCTTTTATTAATAATTCAGTCAATTGTCGTCTATTCTTAGAATAATATAAATTCTGAGGGATAATTAGAGCTGCAGTAAAACTAAATTTATCTTCAATTTTTAAATACAATCCAGACATTTCTACTGAAAATATATCCTCAATTTCTCTAAGTAGCTTTGAAGATATCATCATTGCTCTATCTAAATTTCCTTGAAAAGTTTTTGACATTGCTCTAGTATCTGCATTTCTAGCAGCCTTATAACCATCTTTCTTACCCTTCAAATAAGCATCTACAACAAGTTCAACAGTTTCATCAGAAAGACGACTTTCTTTTGCAGTTGTTGTTGGCTTCCATGATACTGGTTCAGCCGCTTTTATAGAACTAACCTTACTCATCAATTTTATTATTTAACTAAACATATGAAAAAACTACTAAAACTAATGAAATAAAAACGTCTTTGTAGATCAATTTGTTATAAAAGTATTCATTTTTATGAATAAAAAGATAAAATCTTAACGTTTTTTTTAAT
>JAHDFQ010000017.1:41287-44819 GCA_020628085.1 Saprospiraceae bacterium | reverse complement strand
AGAGCGTTCCGAAATACTTCGGAACGCTCTCTTTGATATAGTTATTAGAGAAACTGGAGAAATGCCATATAGTAAATCGTTAAAAACGGATTACTAATGAACTAATCACCAATTAACCAAGTTGCTTTGCAACTTTCAATAATTAGTTCTTTTTACCTGGAGATAAAATGCTTGGAGAACTTGCAGGAACACCAGCATCTTCTTTAGGTGCAGCGTTTACTTTACCTTTGATACGTAATACACGCTTATCATCGCCTTCGTTAGTGGTCAACGTTACTGTTTTAGTGAACGCTCCAATTCTTTTAGTATCGTAACGCACCTCGATCACAGCTTTTTCGCCTGGAGCGATTGGCTCTTTTGGATAAGTAGGAACCGTACATCCACAACTTCCTTTAGCATGTTTGATGACCAAAGGAGCCGTTCCTGTATTTTTGAAATGGAATTTTCTCAATGGATCAGAGTGCTGCTCAATAGTACCATAATCTACTTCTGTCGCTTCAAATTCCATCACTGGACCGTCAGCAGGTGCTGCTTCAGTCACTACTTCTTTAACAACTTGAGTAGGTGTAGCATCTTTAGTTTGAGCAAATGTTAGCGTTGCGGTAAGCAACATAAATGCAAAAAAGGAAAATAAATTTTTCATGTTAATTATTTCTATTTTGTTCATGTAATAAACAATGATTTAAAAGCAATTGATTTGAACGTCAATTTGTTCTGTACAAAAATAGATACATTTAAGTTAAAATAAAAGGCTTGTACGAGAATTTGCCGTTAAAAATTAGTTAAACCTCAATCTTTTTTGTTTTGAAAATGTTATAAAAGTACGATCTAGTAGAGGTAAAAAGTGATTTTTTTACACATATCTACTAAAGAAGACATGAATTTTGAGAAATGAAATTAGCTGGCGAACCGAATATAATTTTAAACTTTTAAACTATATCGAAATAATTAAAAAGCATTTTGTTTGTTATTAACGTTCAACCAAATTTTTAACTATTCTAGGGAATAATTGTCGCCTATTTCTTTTCTAAAATCATTAAAAAAACGTATTTTCGTACTCCAATTGAAGCCATAGAAGAACTACACTCCAATTCACAATAAATAGATTTACCTTATGATAGACGAACCTGTATTGGAAATGCCTCAAAACGATAATTTGGATCAAAAAGATTTCATTCGTGAAATTTTAAAAGATTATTGGACTTGCTGTATGAGCCGAGAGGTTAGTCTCTTAGGTCGAAAAGATGTACTCACGGGTAAAGGTAAATTTGGTATTCTTGGTGACGGAAAGGAGGTTCCACAGGTAGCCATGGCTCGTGCTTTTAAGAAAGGCGATCATCGTGCAGGTTACTATCGGGATCAAACTTTTATGTTTGCATTAGGCTTGAGTAGTGTAGAAGACTTCTTTGCCCAACTATATGCAGATGCAGCTAATGATCCATTTTCTGGTGGTCGTCAAATGAATGCACACTTCGCAACGCCTTATATTGATAAACAAGGTAATTGGACGAACCACAAAGATCAACTCAATATCAGTTCTGGAATTTCTTCTACTGGTGGTCAGATGGCCCGTGGGTTCGGTTTGGCTTTAGCTTCTAAAAAATACAGAGAAAGTGAAGCTCTAAATAATTCTACCAATTTTTCTAATAATGGAAATGAAGTGAGCTTTTGTACCATTGGAGATGCTAGTACTTCTGAAGGAATTTTTTGGGAAACGATCAACGCTGCTAGTGTGATGAAAGTACCTATGGCGGTTTCTGTTTGGGATGATGGTTATGGGATTTCAGTACCTAAAAAATATCAAACCACCAAAGGTGATATTTCTACAATTTTGGAAGGATTTAGAGTAAACGAAGAAGGAGAGGGGTTGGATATTTATAAAGTAAAAGGTTGGGATTATCCTGCTTTATGTGAAATGTATGAAAAGGGAATCGCTCGGATCCGAGATACACACCGACCTGCCGTTTTTCACGTAGACGAATTGACACAACCGCAGGGGCATTCGACTTCTGGTTCGCACGAACGTTATAAAAGTTCGGATCGTTTGGAGTGGGAACAAGAACATGATTGCATTAAAAAAATGCGAGAGTGGATTCTGGAATCTGGTATTGCAACACTAGAAGAGGTTGAAAAAATAGAACAGCAAGCCAAAGATCATGCTAAAGAAGGACGAGACAATGCTTGGAACAGTTACATGTCCAACTGCCGTACTCATATAGATTCTTTATTAAAAGCGCTTTCGGAGTTGTCAACCGCTTGTTCAAATAAGGTAGCTATAGAAAAAGTGATAGATGAGGTCAATCGCTTAAAAGAACCTTTGTTACACGAGATCATCAAAATTGCTCGAACTTTACAGTTTAAATTACTAAAAGAATCCGCTGAAAATAGACAAGCTTTGACGGATTGGCTTGAGCATATCTATGCACTTGGTCACCAACGCTATCACACACACTTGTATTGTGAAAATAGCAATGCGGCGATTAATATCCCAATTACAGCTCCTGTTTATAGTGAGGATTCTAAAAAAACAACGGGTTATAAAGTCTTAAATACCTATTTCGATAAAGTTTTAGAAAGAGACGAACGGTTCTTTGCTTTCGGTGAAGATGTTGGACAGATTGGTGATGTAAATCAGGGATTTGCCAACATGCAAAAAAAATATGGAATAGAACGAGTATTTGATACGGGAATCCGTGAGTGGTCGATATTGGGTCAAGCTCTTGGTATGTCCATGCGTGGTTTACGTCCCGTTGCTGAAATTCAATACTTAGACTACTTGGTATATGCGCTTCCTGTTTTAACAGATGACATCGCAACGCTTCGTTACAGAAGTGATAATTTACAGCAGGCACCTTTAATTATCAGAACACGTGGACATCGCTTAGAAGGAATTTGGCATTCAGGTTCTCAAATGGGGCTGTTATTGAGTAGTTTGAGAGGCATGTGTATTTTAGTTCCTAGAAATATGGTACAAGCAGTGGGTTTTTACAACACCATGTTACAATCCAATGATCCTGCCCTTATAGTTGAAGTATTAAACGGCTATCGTTTAAAAGAAACGATGCCTGATAATATTGGAGAATATACCGTTCCAGTAGGTGTTCCAGAAATATTGGTTGAAGGAGAACATGTGACAGTTGTGACTTATGGAGCCTGTGTTCGAGTAGCACAGGAAGGTGTAGAAATGCTCCGAGAAGTGGGCATATCAGTTGAATTAATCGACGTACAATCGCTACTTCCTTTTGATTTAGAACATCAAATTGTAGAATCGATTAAAAAGACCAATCGAGTTTTATTTTTGGATGAAGATGTTCCGGGAGGTGCTAGTGCTTATATGATGAAAGAAGTTTTGGAAAATCAAGGAGCGTATCAATATTTAGATTCTGCTCCACAGACATTGACTGCCAAAGCACATCGACCACCATACGGTTCAGATGGAGACTATTTTTCTAAACCTAATGCGGAGGATGTTTTTGAAACGGTTTATAATATGATGTCAGAAGTTGATCCGAGTCAATTTCCAGCGATATAA
>JAHDFQ010000017.1:29353-41187 GCA_020628085.1 Saprospiraceae bacterium | reverse complement strand
AACGGTTTATAATATGATGTCAGAAGTTGATCCGAGTCAATTTCCAGCGATATAATAAATTCAGGAAATCACCTTCAACACAATTTCTTCGGCTTCACACAATTCATATTCACTGAAAGATGTGTCTGTATTAGTTACAATAGGTAGATTTTGCTGATCTATTTGTTGTAATATCTTTGGATGAACATAATAGTTTTTGCAAACACTAGGTGTATTTCCAAGTTCATCGGCCACCATCCGGATTAAGATATTGCTGAATTTTTTTCGAGGTGTTTCCTTCGTCTGTTCCAATGCTTGCGGATAATATTCAACGGCTAAACGACTGGCTACCCACGTTCTAAAATCCTTACTACTATAATCTTCACCAATGACCGAGCGAATATAAGCATTTACTTCGTCGCTATCGACACTTTGCCAGTTATTCGCACCATCTTTATATCTAAATATTTCATAACCAGGTAATTCAGCGGATGTTTTGATGAATCGAATGAGGTCTTCGTCCTCGATTTCAACTGTTCTTGTTTTATTACTTTTTCCTTTATATTCAAATGTCAATACATCATCTTCAATATGAATATGTTTGCGCCGAAGCGTCGTTAATCCGTATGTATTGTTACGTTCTGCATATTGTCGATTACCAATGCGAATACCAGAATCGTCTAAAATAAGTGTAATCAGTGCAAGTACTTTATTTCGATTCCATCGTTTTACACGAATATCAGCTAAACATTTTTGACGAATATCTGGTAGTCTAGCACCAAAGGATTTCATTTTATCAAATTTTTCCTGTTGACGTTGACGTTCCCATTCTGAGTGATAAATATATTGTTTTCGACCTTTCAAATCTCGTCCCGTTGCTTGAATGTGTCCATCTTCCCATTTACAAATCATCACTTCTGACCACATTGGAGGAATAACTAATTTTTTCAATCGACGAAGCATCTTTTTATCGGTAATTTTATCACCCTTTTCATTAAAAAACTGAAAACCCCGACCATATTTTTTTCGACTGAAACAAAGTGCCGTATCATCTATATGTTTTACTTGTTTTACCATTTAGTGGGGATTTGGGAGTTAAGTGCCTTTACTAAATTACTTGCCTGCCAGCCCGACGCAGGCAGTTTTAAAGGCAAACCTATTTATAATACTTCAAGTAGTAAATAGATGATAATGTTCATTTCTAATCATAACAAAACTTATCCCTTTTCCACCAAATATTTCCAATATCGTTTAGGTACATGTTGTAAGTGCAACTTCATATTATTGCGTTCTGGAATATTGACGCTTTTAAAATAGCTCTTCCAAAGCCGTTGATAATCCATTTCCTCCGCTACCAATATATCCTTAGAGAGATGTGTCAATTGCTGATGATCCTTTTCTTCAAAGGTGATAAATTGACTCTTGTAGTTTTCATAATATAATCCATAATGACGTTTGGTATCATAAATCAACCATCGCATAGCAGGATATCGTTTCTCAAAATGTGAACCTATCAATGGCAATACATTAAAATCTGGTTCGATCAAGGAGGTGAAAATGTCATCTTTCGTTTTTTGAAATCGTACGAAAGCGTGCATTCGATGGACTTCTCGACCTATTTTTTTATTAATTTCATGTAGTTTTAATATCTTTTCATCTCTATAGTTTTCCAAAACAGAGGTCGTACTCGACATGGCTTGTTGAATAAAATGCAAAATCAGCATTTCAATCTTTTGTTGTTCAGATAAAAAACAGCGATACAACAAGCGATTGGCTGCCTTGCCTGCTTTGGCAGCAATCCCTTTTTTAACTCGTTTGACCCATTCTGGATTCGTTTGTACATGAATTGGTGCTGCAAATAAAGTTTCCTGATAATCACAAACGGCAATCATATCAAAAACATTAATTTTAAGTCGATAAGACTCAAAAATAGCGGACAATAACCCGTCATAAGTGCCATCATACGTCAACGTGATCG
Organism: Saprospiraceae bacterium; assembly: GCA_020628085.1. Classification (GTDB taxonomy): domain Bacteria; phylum Bacteroidota; class Bacteroidia; order Chitinophagales; family Saprospiraceae; genus JAHDES01. The sequence goes on along the minus strand of JAHDFQ010000017.1, from coordinate 39,230 downwards.
GATTCATGTAAAAATTTTAGGTTGTAATGAATGATTATGAGGAAAACAAACTCAATTGTGTAGCGTCCACCTTTTTAGTTAAAACGGTACTAGTAATTTGAGTACGAATAGTATCAGGATTCCAACCTAAAAACTGGAAATTATTATCCGCACACTTGATAAAATATTTAGCTCGTTTCCAAACTAAACCCAATTTTCTTAAATGTGTTTCCCGTAATTTTCCAAAGCGACGAGCCGATATGATTTTATGAACAGATTTAACTCCTACACCTGGAATTTTTAGCAACATTTCATAGTCAGCCGTGTTGACATCTACTGGAAAAAGAGCTGGATTCCGTAAAGCAAAAGCTGCTTTTGGATCAAGGGTCAAATCTAAATCGGGATGCTCTTCATTTACAATTTCATCCAATTCAAATTTATAGAATCGCATTAACCAATCTGCTTGATACAATCGATTTTCACGAATCAAAGGAGGTTGCACCAAAGCAGGTAAACGATCATCTTTACTAATGGGAATATAACCCGAATAATAGACCCGTTTGAGCGATTTTCCTTTATATAAATCATCGGCTAAGGTTAAAATTTCCAAATCTTTCTCAGGGCTCGCACCAATGACAAGTTGTGTACTTTGTCCACCTGGTGAAAATGATGGCGCTTTACTAGACTTACGACGTTCTTCTTTGTTTTCAGTTATCTTTTCTTTCAAATAAGACATCGGTTCTAAAACAGATTTGTAATCTTTTTCGGGGGCTACTTTTTGTAAACTTAACTCCGAGGGCATTTCAATATTCACACTCAGTCGATCGGCATACAAGCCCGCTTCTTGCATCAATTCATCACTCGCACCAGGAATCGTTTTAAGATGGATATAGCCGTTAAATTTATGAATCGTGCGTAGTTCTTTAGCAATTCGAACCAAACGCTCCATCGTATAATCTGGATTTTTAAAAATACCTGAACTCAAAAATAGACCTTCAATATAGTTGCGTTGATAAAAATTAATCGTCAAATCAACGACTTCTTTTACTGTGAAAGCAGCACGTTTAATATCATTTGACTTTCGACTTACGCAATAGGCACAATCAAAAATACAGTAATTGGTCAATAAAATTTTCAACAAAGAAACACATCGACCGTCCTGTGTATACGTATGACAAATACCCATTCCAGTCGCATTGCCAAGCCCATCTTTGGTATTTTTACGTTTGCTACCACTTGATGAACACGACACATCATACTTTGCTGCGTCCGATAATATTTCTAATTTATCCTTAATTCTTTCGTTTAACATCCGCTGTTATTTAAGGCGATGCAAGTAAGTATTAGAGTCGTAAACCAAAAAAAACTTAGCATCCTATAATTAAAACATAAAAATACAAAATGTTTTAAATAAAAAACAGTATAAACAAATAATGTTTTGTTAAATATTTTAAAATTGAGCAGCTTTTAAATTAGAAAAAAGTAAATGAACTACCTGATGACCAAATCGTTATGATGTAAAACCAATCCACCAACGAGCGCAAAACACATGAAAGATCATTTAATTGTAATGGCAGGTTTAGGTGTAGCCACCTTAATAATGGCTTGGCTACCATCCATATCCAGAAAAATAAAGGTGAGTTATCCTGTTATTCTATTATTGATTGGCGCAATTCTATTTTATTTAGAAATTCCATTAATATGGCCCGATCCTTTTTGGCCTGATAAATGGTTGATGTACATTTCCGAAATTATCGTGATTATTTCATTGATGAGTGCAGGTCTCAAAATTGGTAAAGATTATTCGTGGGAAAGCTGGAAAATTCCTTTTCGGTTGATTGTCATAACAATGCCGCTTTGTATTATTGCAACCTACTTTTTAGGCGTTTACTTTCTCTCCTTGAGTTTTCCGGCTGCCTTACTTATGGCGGCGGCTCTTGCCCCAACCGACCCTGTGTTAGCAGCCGAAGTACAGATCAAAGATATGAAGCAAAAGAAGAATAGTTTTGCAGCGCAATTTGGTCTGACTGGAGAAGCAGGTGTTAATGACGGAGTAGCATTTCCTTTTATTTTTATGGCTGTTCTATTAGTCAAAGCAGGAAGTTGGGCAGAACTCGATATGATGTATTGGTTTTTAGATAAATTTTTATTAAAAATAGCTATCGGAATAGCACTAGGTTATATTATCGGACATGCTATAGGCTACTCTTTAGAACGGTTGCCAAAGGTTTTAGGCATTAGCCATCCTCACGGATTCATCGCTATTTCGATAACCATCACCACCTATGGAATTACTGAAATGCTACATGGTTACGGTTTTCTAGCAGTATTCGTTGCTGCCATGAGTATTCGCTATGAAGAAAAAGCTCATGAAAAAGTTGAACGTAAAATGCACAATTTTGTAGAAGAAATTGAACGATTCCTACTCGTTATATGGATTATCTTATTTGGTGGTTCTATCTTGAATGGTTTGTTGAGTTATACTGATTGGAGAGGCTGGGTTTTTGCTATTGCATTAATTTTTATTGTGCGCCCATTATTTGGTTTTTTAGCCATGATCGGCTTGAATCGACCTACAAGTGAAAAATTAGCTATTAGTTTTTTCGGTATTCGAGGAATTGGTTCCTTCTTTTACCTTTCATGGGCTTTCGTCGAAACCGATTTATTTGAACAAAAAGTTGAAGTCTATGCCGTTACCGCTTTAGTGGTACTCATATCTATCATCGTACACGGTTTGAGTGCGCCAACGATTATGGATCGGTTGAAGAAGGAGTAGAGTAGTAAAGTTCTTTTGAAATATCAGTTTTTGTATAATTCAACTCATCTAAATTGAATCTGATTTTTTGTAGATAATTTAATACCATTTAACACTAAATTAACATAGGCTTAAATTAGGGTTAATCCACAGATTCCATCTTTGCAGCGGTATATAAATAATCCGTAAGTATGTCTATTAAATGGGCAGCTTGCAATGCAAAAATTCACAACTCATAATGAAAAAATTACTCTTTTTAGTACTCTCTATTTGTAGCACATCTTTCTTGTTTGCACAAATGGATAATATGGGTACACTTTCAGGTAAAGTGATCGAAGCAGATTCTGGCTTCGAGGTTATTGGTGGAAATGTCGTTCTCATTGGTGCAGACAAAGGAACCGTAACCGATTTTGATGGAACGTATCAACTAGAAGCTCCTGTTGGAACGTACACCTTAGAAGTATCTTACATTGGTTTCGCCACACAGCAAATTACAGATGTTGTCATCAAAGCAGGTGAGGTCGTTTCTTTAGATGTACAATTAGGTGAATCTGCCATCGAAATTGAAGGGGTAGAGGTTGTCGCAAAAGCATTTCGCCACAGTGAAACCGCTGTTTTGGCTTTACAAAAAGCTGCACCTGTAGTTTTAGATGGTATTTCGGCAGCTCAAATCAGCAAAAGTGGTGATAGCGACGTAGCTGGAGCAATCAAACGTGTGCCTGGTGTGACCGTAGAAGGAGGCAAATATGTATATGTACGTGGTCTGGGTGATCGCTACAGTAAAACAACACTAAACCGTGCAGAAATTCCAGGGTTAGACCCCAATAGAAATACAGTTCAAATGGATTTATTTCCTACGAACTTGATTGATAATATTTTAGTGTATAAAACCTTTTCACCAAATTTACCTGGTGACTTCACAGGAGGTTATATCGACATCGCAACAAAGGATTTCCCAGAACAATTTACGTTGAATGCTTCGGCATCTGTGGGTTACAATTCATTAGCCAATCTTAATTCAGAGGTGTTAAGCTATAATGGTGGTCAAAATGACTGGATTGGTTTCGATGATGGAACACGGGCTTTACCAGAAGGAATTGACCAAAATGGAGATAATATTATCTCGTTTAATCCATCTACCAATACCCGTTCAGAAGCGGAAACGCTAATTGCTCAAACTCAATCGTTTGACAATACTTGGTCAATGTATGAAGAAATGAAACCAGTTAACTATGGTTTGTCTTTATCTGTTGGAAATCAGAAAAACTTGTTTGGTAAGCCACTAGGAATGATCGCTGCTTTTTCATACAATAGAACATACACCGCTTATGAAAATGGGCAAATTGGTATCCATGAGTTGAACGGTATTTATGATGAAGTGAATCGGTTAAATACTCAAATTAGTTTAAATTCTCAACGAGGACAAGAAGAAACGCTTTGGGGAGCGATGTTCAGTTCTAGTTTAAAGCTAAACTCCAACAACAAAGTAAGTTTGATGCTGATGCACAATCAAAGCGGAACATCAACAGCTTTATATGCTGAAGGTCGTAAATTTAGAGATGATCCAAGTGATATTTTTCAAACTCGAACCCTTCGTTACTTAGAAAGAGGTTTATCTACAGCTCAATTAAGCGGTAAGCACATTCTTTCTGAAAGCCTTAAATTAGAAATGGATTGGATTACCTCTTTTGCTTTATCCACACAATCTGATCCTGACCTTCGATTTTTTACCAATCGTGTCAGTAGCATCTCTGGTAACTCTTTTATAAAACCATCAAGTGATAACGTTCCTACTCGTTTCTATCGAGACATGTCTCAGAGTAATGTTGATACAAAAGTTGATTTTTCTTTGCCATTTAAACAATGGAATGGATTGAGCTCAAAACTAAGTTTTGGGGCAGCGTATGTTGTTAAAAATAGAGTATTTAATGAAACTCGATTTAACTTTAATAATCAAAGTTTATTGGTTGGTTCTGCAAATGGTGAAACTGGAAGTTTAGACCCATTTTTAGCCCCAGAAATGTACTTTCAGCCAGAAAACGTCATCGGATTAAACCCTGATGGAACATATGCAAATGATGCAGAAGGTATTTTTGTAGTAGAAAATTATGATCCAAGAAATAGCTACGATGCCTTTCAATCTGTAGGAGCAGCATACGTAATGAGCGAATTACCGATCACAGATCGTTTGAGAGCGATTGTTGGGGTGCGTGCAGAGCAAACCATTATTCGTTTAGAAACCTACGATACTGGTATTACATTAACTAAATATCCAAGCTTGGATGGAGAGCAAGACTTAATCAATCAATTGAGTTTACTACCATCGCTTAACTTGAATTATGAATTGACAGAAAAAACTAAATTAAGAGCTGCTTACAGTCGAACATTAGCGCGTCCATCTTTTAGAGAATTAGCACCATTTGCTTCTTTCGATTTAGACGGTGGATTTATCCTTGTTGGAAATCCAGACTTACAACAAACCTTAGTTGATAACATTGATTTGCGTTGGGAAGCTTATCCAAAATCAGGCGAAATTATTTCTTTGAGTGCATTCTATAAAAACTTCACCAATCCAATTGAACGAACATTTAATCCTGAGGCAGTCAATGGAGAGTTAACCCTTCGAAATGTGGAATCTGCAAGATTATTAGGTGCAGAAATTGAACTTCGTAAGAAACTAGATTTTGTAAATGCGTTGCGTCATTTCTCTTTTGGTGGAAATGTTTCTTACATCTATTCTCAAACAGATATTGACGATCAAGAATTAGCACAAATCCGTGCTAGCCAACCAGATGCGGAAGGAACACGTGAGATGTATGGACAAGCTCCTTATTCATTAAATGTATTGTTATCGTACAAAAATGATAGTCAAACTTCTGCGAACCTTTCATACAATGTTGTTGGAAAACGTATTTCGGTAGTAACACAAGGTGCGACACCAAATTACTACTTAATGCCATTTAATTCTTTGAACTTCAACATCACACAAGCACTAGGGGAAACGGTGCAACTTAAATTAAGTGCCAATAACTTATTGGATGCAAAATACAGAGAAGAAGTAGAGTTTAAAGGAGAATCCTACGCTGTAAATACATATGAAGTTGGGCGAACGTTCTCTGTGGGTGTAAGCTTTGGTTTACGATAAGGTATTATTTCAAAAAACATATTGAAGGTAATAGTCACTGCAAATTTAAATTATTTTTTTGCATATTTATATACCAATATAATAGGTCGTACACGCCAGCGTGTGCGACCTTTATTATTTTTTAAAACATATTAAAAACTTTTAATATGTTTTGCCGTATTTTAAACTATGAATGCTTTTTATAAAAATTTAGAATCACAGGAATCAGAAGAGCGGAACGCCTTTTTCATTAATGAAACGATCCTTTCAGAAATTAATAGTAATGCAACTCTCCCAATCGAACTTACCAATATTACATTGAATGACACTGTCTATATCATGCAAGAATATTTAAAAGAATGTATAGCAGAACAGTTTTGATTTTATTCCAATATTTTATTGAAATTCCTATAATAAAAACCTATCTTTGCGCTTCAATTTGAATCCCGTCGCCTCTTTATGAGATTAAACGGGTATGGTTAAACCAAATAAATTCTAAAAAATGGCAGTTAAAATTAGATTGCAAAGAAAAGGGCGTAGAAAAAAGCCTTTCTATCACATCGTTATAGCAGATGCTCGTTCACCACGTGATGGTCGTTTCATCGAGAAAATTGGAACATACAATCCAATGACGGTTCCTGCTACAATTGACTTAGACAGAGACAAAGCATACGAATGGTTAATGAACGGTGCACAACCCACAGATACCGCTCGTGCTATTCTTCGTTTCAAAGGTGTGTTGTATCGCAAACACTTAATGAGAGGTGTGAAAAAAGGTGCGTTAACGCAAGAAGCAGCTGATGCTCAGTATGAAGAGTGGATCGCAGCTAAGGAAGCTAAAGTTGCAACAAGAGCGGCAGCTACCAAAGCAGAAATAGACGCATTCCATGTTAGAGTTTCAGGTGTTGCACCTCCAAAACCAGTTAAAGAGGTAGAGGAAACAGCGGAAGCAACTCCAGAAGCAACGGATAACCGTCCAATCGCTGAGCAAGTTGAGCAAACAACAGTTGAATCGGTATCTGCTCCAGCAGCTGAGGAAGAAGCTCCTGAAACTCCAGAAGTGAACGAAGAAGCTATTCCTAATACAGAAGATGCGCCTAAATTGGTTGCTGAAACTAGAGGTGCTCCAGAAATGGCTATTCCACCGACCGTTCCTCAGGATGTTGATGAAACTCCAGAGCCAGTAAAGGAAGAAGAAGCTCCTGCAAAGGAAGAGGCAAAGCCAGATGATTTGAAGAAAATCGAAGGAGTTGGACCAAAGATTGCTGAGTTACTGAACAATGCAGGTATTACTACTTTTGCAGGATTAGCTGGTACTTCTGTTGATCGTGTTAAAGAAATTTTAGCAGCGGCAGGAAGTCGTTACACGATGCACGATCCAACTACTTGGGGTCAACAAGCACAATTGGCTGCTGATGGCAAGTGGGATGAATTAAACAAATTACAGGATGAATTAGATGGTGGTAAAGTAGTAGCAGCTGCACCTACCGCTGACGCATCTAAAGAAGAAGAATAATATATTTGATTTTAAAAATGTTTTTGTAGATAAATTATACGGATAGAATTTTATACTTTAACTTTTATAGTTATATTTACGTAAACATAAATTTAAATTTGTAATAGACCTGATAAAGCCTTAATTGGTTTTATCAGGTTTCCTTTTAAAATAGGCATGTTTTTATGATTTGTGAATTTCCTTTTCCAATTCATGTACAATAAAACAGCTCAAAATATTAATATATGCAAGCATTAAGTAAAGAATATAGCGCAGCAGCAAAAGAAATTAGCAAGGTGATTCAAGAATCAGAAGAGCTAAAAGTATATTTAGAATCAGAAGAAGAAGAGGATTTTTTAGCCCTTAGAGAAGCGTATGAACCAGCAATGCAGCAACTGCATATGAATGTTGCTGCCATTCAGCCATTGGAATTGGTTGCTTTGGAAAAAGCGTTTTTAGATACAGATTTTGAAGGTCTTTTTCTACCTAAATTATTGGGATATTCTGTCTTACGAGGGGAGATCAATAAAGAAACCATGAAATATGTTCTACCACAAGATCATTTTAAGGCTATTTTATACACCATTTGCAATTCTTCTAACTTTGATTATCTAAAAAAACGTATTGGGCAATCTATCCAAATGGGATTTGCATTTAGTAGTGATATTTGGGTAACTAACTTGATTAATGGAATTGATAATCGACGTATTCGATACTTCTTGCAGAGTCAAAAATTAGATAAATACAGAGATATTCGTAGCCGTCATACGGGAATCGTTCGTTTTAAGAAACAGTTTAAAAACGATAACTTTTATTCGGTAGATTTTCCAAATACAGCTAATGAATTAACCGTTTTATACTCTACGCTAAAAAGCTTTTTGATTATTCGTACAGAGCGTAAAACGATGGATAACTCTGCCATTATTTCTGAAATGGAGAAATTAATCTCTAACCCTGCATTTCAAGGAACAAAAGAGCATACTAATCTAATGGGTATTTATGCAAATTTGTACAAATTGAAAAAATCAGAAACCGCCACTTTGGCGGGTGTATTCAACAAAGAACGGGTCAATAATCCGAATTTTAAGGATAATTATTTCGATTTTTTACTAGCTGCATTCAATGAAGGTTTAGAAATAGATATGAAAGCGGATGCACGGGTTTCTATTTTGATTGATAACAAAATTGAAGACGATGTAAAAAGCTACTACCGTTTGATGGATGAAATTCATGGCAAAGGTTATGTTCATCAAGACGCCATAGAAGCGGTTCGAGTTTTTTACAGTCAACACAAAGGGGTTTCTGTTATTAATGAATGTGTGCGAAAAGTGATTTATAGCTACTTCGCTCGATTAATTAATAATTTAGAGACCAACGAATATACTGAGTTATTTGAATTGGCTAAGATTTTCCCTGTGTATATGGGGATTTTCTCTAACGAACAATTTAACCAAGATGTAAAAGCACTTTGTATGACGTATATCCGTAAATTACTGAAAAAATATACGGACAAACGTGGAAAGGATTACCAAGACATCAAGAAATTTGTTTCTGCAACTTTCCTAGACTTGAATTTTTTAAAGAAAAAAGAAATTGTGGAGTTGTTTAAAACACGTAGAAAACGTAAAGTAACGAAAGAGTAATTTTCTTTTGGAAATATATAAAACGCCTAATTTCTGGATAGAGATTAGGCGTTTTGGTTTTTATAGAATATAGTTTTGCTTCAAAAAATTAAACATTTGTGAAAGTTACTTGTCTTTTCAGTAATTACATTGTTTACAAAAAAACAATACTGATGAAAAACATATTACTCCTTGTATTAGCTATTTTACCTGCATTTTGTTTTAGTCAAGAAAATATAAATCGCTTGAAAATAAGCGGTCTCGTAGGTTCACCATTTTATAATAGTGAAAATCAATATGGTGCAAGATTACAATTTGATCGAGTACTGAATGAGCGATTCACGGCTACGTTGGCAACAAGTTACTCTACTTCAGATGATGCTACCTTTACTACTCGTACAGACGTGGCAGCAATGACTCAGTTTAGATATGATTATTACAATGAGGAACGAACATTTATTTCAGATATACAGTTTTCATATGCTTTATTTGGCACATCAAGTCGAAGTAATCTCAAATTAGGAGCTGGATTGTCTTACGTAAACATTAGTTTTGAACATCCTTCGACCATTACTTTTCTGGATACCAATCCTAGTACAATACCTTTGGTAGATTACGATACTTTTCAGTCTCATTTACTGATGTATAATATCTTTTTTGATTACGATTTGGATATTACAAGTCGACTTTTTCTAACCTTGAACGGAACAGTACGAGGAACATTCGGTGAGCAGGCGGTCTTAACACAACAACAATTTTTAGGCGATCAAGTAGTAGCTACAACTAGACAGGGTGTTAATGGAAATGCAACTTTTGCATTAGGGTTGGGCTACAAATTTTGAATAACTACTTGAAAAAACCAAAAATCCATGGTTTCCATAGTTTTGGAACAACCTTGACAT
>JAHDFQ010000017.1:23787-29253 GCA_020628085.1 Saprospiraceae bacterium | reverse complement strand
TACTTGAAAAAACCAAAAATCCATGGTTTCCATAGTTTTGGAACAACCTTGACATGCTGTTTGGATTTATTGTTAGAACGGAAAAAGACCATGCCCAAATAGAAAAAGTCAACACTTAATTCGACTTTTGGATGCGTTTTGATTTTTTCCCAAGCTGCTTGCATCCCATCCGACCAGTATATATCGTCGAAGATAAAGACAGAATCTTCATGTGCATATTTCAAGCACGTTTCAAAATAAGCTAAGGTTGGTTCTTCCTGATGATTTCCATCAAAAAAGACGGTATCTACCTGTTTCAAATTCTTTAAAGCGGGTAACAATGTATCATTAAATTCTCCAATTTTTAATTCAATGTTTAGAGGGGTTTCATAAGCCTTAAAGCTAGCTTGAGCGAGTTGAGCAATGGAGTGACTTCCCTCCAAGGTCACTAATGATCCATTTAAAGAAGCAGTAGATTGATATAGTGCTGAAATACCTAAACTCGTTCCCATTTCAAGCATTTTACTTGGTTTGAAATGATTAATAATCCGAAACAATAAATTAGAACGATAACGTGAAGAAACCGCAGTTTTAGCAATTGAACGCACTTTTCGGATGTTACTTTTTTGAACTAAAGAACCTGCTCCAAAATCTTTCACCTCAATCGTATGTTGATTTTGAAGGTGCATCTGACGGATCGGTTCAATCATCGAAAAAGCATAAAAGTGACGTTTGTCTTCTAAAGTATTTTCGACCAAATCGAACACAAAAGGTGAATGTATTTTATAAATGGTAGTTGCCTGTATATAAAATTTTAAAAACCGTAAAATGATCTGGATTCGATTCAAAATATGCTATTTTTGGAAAGCAAATATAGTTGTTAAGGTTAAAGAATTCCTATTTTGTGGACTTTTTATATGAAAAGGAAAAATGGAATCGTTTTAAACGCATTCTTGAACACCATCTATCTCAAAAACACATCAAATATGGCTTTCAAATCGTTTTGTTCCCTTATTTTAGGTATATTTTGCTTCATTTCATCCACTGCTGCTCAGTCGTATACCACCGCTGCTGGTATTCGTTTGGGAACGGATTTAGGAATTACGGTTCAACAAAGAGTTGCTAAACGAGTGACGGTTGAAGGCATTTTACAAAGTAGTTTGAGACGAGATGAAATGTTACTCACCGCATTATTAGAAAAACACAATCCTGTACTAACCAAGCGTTTTAATATCTATACAGGTGGTGGACTACATACTGGTTGGAAAACAAATAATAACGAAGATTTTAAAAATCCATTTGGTGTAACAGGAGTAATAGGTGCCGAATTTTCAATTGGTAGAGTAAATCTTTCTTACGATTTTAAACCAGCTTTTAATATCACAGGTGGTGAAAAACGGTTTTATGGTCAAACAGCCGTTTCTGCTCGTTATATTTTTGTCAAGCAAAAGGTTTTTAATGATATTCTGAAAAAGCGAAAAAAGAAGCAAAAAGCAAAGCGTAAAGCACAGCGGAAAAAGGATCGAAAACCGATTAATTGGAAGTTTTGGGAAAATTAGGAAGTGTGAAGTATTTTGAAAAAAGAAAGAATGTAAATGATAAAGACGGTAGAAATAAAATTATTGCCTAAAGACGCTCTAGATGAGTCGATCATCAGAGCAAAAGCGATCAAAAAAGCTAAGGTAAAAGCGTCTGATGTAAAAGATGTTCGACTGTCCCGACGTTCCATAGATGCACGTGGACGCCAACCGTTTTATCTATTACGTGTAGATGTTTTTATTAACGAATCAGCTACTGATGAAGCGGCTATTATAGAAGGTTACGAAAATGTGGCAGATCGAACAAAGGTAATTATTGTTGGTGCTGGCCCAGCAGGTTATTTTGCGGCTTTGGAGTTGATAGAGTTAGGATTATGTCCTATTTTATTTGATCGTGGAAAAGATGTTCGAGCGAGAAGACGAGATTTACGAGCCATTCAACAAGACGGAGTCGTCAATCCGCATTCAAACTATTGTTTTGGAGAAGGCGGTGCGGGCACCTACTCTGACGGAAAATTATATACTCGTTCTCACAAACGAGGAAATATTTATAAAACGCTTCGCTTATTAGTCGAACACGGAGCAACTACTGATATTTTGGCAGATGCGCATCCGCATATTGGTTCTAACAAGTTGCCTAAAATTGTAGCTAATATTCGGGAAACGATAGAATCTTACGGTGGACAAATTCATTTTAATGCACATGTTACCGATTTAGTGTATCATAATGGTGAAGCAAAAGGGATCGTTGTAAATGAACAAGAAGAACATTTAGCCGATGCTGTTATTTTGGCAACGGGACATTCCGCTCGTGATATTTATTATTTACTACACAAAAAAGGAATAACCATAGAAGCTAAACCCTTTGCTTTAGGTGTTCGAGTGGAACATCCCCAACGTTTGATTGATCGTTTGCAATATAATCAAGAGGAACGAGAGGAAAACCTACCTGCTTCAAGTTATCGTTTGGCTTGTCAAGCGAACGGACGGGGCGTTTTTTCATTCTGTATGTGTCCTGGGGGCTTGGTCGTTCCAGCTTCCACCGCTCCTGGAGAGATCGTCGTCAACGGAATGTCGTTGTCTAAAAGAAATTCGGCTTTTGCTAATTCGGGAACAGTTGTAAGTGTAGAATTGGAAGATATGAAAGCCTTTGAACAGCATGGTGTTTTTGCGGGTTTAGAATTTCAAAAAGCAGTAGAACAGAATATGTTTGGTGCAGGAGATGGCAGTCAAAAAGCCCCAACGCTACGTATGACCGATTTTGTAAATAAACGCTTGTCCAGAGATTTCCCAAAATCTTCCTATATCCCTGGACACCTTTCTGCTCCGCTTTATGATTTGTTACCAAAGGGTATTTATGATCGTTTAGCACAAGGGATGCAGACTTTCGGTCAAAAAATGAAAGGCTATTATACCGAAGAAGCTATTGTTATTGGTACAGAAAGTCGTACTAGTTCGCCCGTTCGGATTCCTAGAAATAAAGATACTTATATGCACGAAGATGCTATAGGATTATTTCCTTGTGGCGAAGGGGCAGGCTACGCAGGAGGTATTTTGTCAGCTGCTATGGATGGGCAGAATGTTGCGAAAGCGGTGAAACGGTATTTGGAAGGGTAAAGGGATCTAAAACTCCTCCACATACGCACCAGCCGTACGAGTAACATGATAGGCAACATTCAATGCTTTGCATTCTTCTACCCATTTATTGACTTTCCATGTATCATTAGAACTATCGAAAATGACCAGTTGGGGAGGATATTTTTTTAGCAAAGCGGACAAATTTAGATTGGGTGTATTTTGAACCAGTAAATAGTTAGTATTTTTAGGAATAGTATCCGTTATTTCTTGAAGAATCACAAAAGACTTGTCTGCAAATGTTAGTTTGCTATTAGATGCACTTTCTTTATCTAGTACCTTAGTTTCAGTGGATTGAATCCCACGAAAAGTACGATTATTGGTCGCTACGAATTGTATTTTATCGGTTTCTAATAACCTATTTTTCAAGCTTATCAAATGTTGTGATTGGAATAAATCAATTAAGCTATTTTTGGGATTATCATAAATAACTAAACTGGTTTGTTGCTTTTTTTGGTACGCATTGATCTGCCAAGAGACAATTAAAACTAAGAAAACGAGTAGACCATAATTTAGCCATTTCATCTTCCTTGATATAAAGGCTTTTATCAATAATAGAATACATATATACAGCATTATGACACCCACAAAACTCAACCAAATGCCTTCAATTGTTCCAATTGGAAATTTTTGGAGTCCAAAAATAGCAGCGTTTACCAATGTAATTAATCCATTTAAAAGTAGACCAACTAGTGCAGCAATCGGAGGGAAAATAAGTTCAAAAAAGAACAATACTAAGCCTCCAGCAAGTATAAAACCTGCGGTTGGGACGACAATGAATCCAGATAAAATAAAGTATATTGGAAATTGATGAAAATAATATAAACTCACGGGTAGCGTTCCAATTTGAGCAGCAATAGATACTGCTGCCAATGACCATAGATAATCTAAAGGTTTGAAATTAAGAAATATCCAGTTTTTGATAACTGGTTGTAAGTAAACTATTCCTATTACAGCCAAATAGGATAATTGAAATCCTACTTGCATGATATAATAGGGATTTATTAATAACAATATGAAGGCAGAAGCAGCCAAGATATTATAAGTGCTAGCCGAACGAGCAAATGTTTTACCCCCAATCAATAAACCAAACATGGTTGCTGCTCTCAATACGGATGGACTTGCTCCAGTCAATAACGCAAAGGCAAACAAACCCAATACTTGTACCAAAAATCCAATAATTTTTGAACTCAATGTACGAGTTGGAAATAATCCAATCAGAAAGTTTAAAATAAAAGCGATCAAACCTACGTGTAACCCAGAAACTGCTAAAACGTGCATCGCACCAGTTTGGGAATAAGCCTCTTTTAAATTATCATTCAATAAGACTTTATACCCTAAAATCAAAGCTGTTCCAACGGCTAGAGCATCTGCATGTAAATATTTTTCTAAAGTTTGAATACACCATTTTCTAGTTTCGTAAGCTGTAGATAATATGACGTTTCCTTGATTGCTATTAATTTTCTCTATACTTTCAGTACCTAAATAGGTCTGATAATGAATATTTTGAAAATATAAATAGGACTGATAATCAAATTGTTGTGGATTGTTGGGTGGTTTTATAGCATTGATATGGATGTTTCTAAGTAATATTTCGTCACCATAATTTAGGGATTGGCTCAAAGAATCAAGAGCAGCATAAGCTAGTAAATTTCCACCAACAGATTGGGTGATATCATCGACCAAAATAGATTGAACCTGCAAATTTAATTTGATACTATTCTTGATAGTAGGCATTTCAGAAACGATTGCTCGAATTGTATTTTCTTGTTGTAAATGCTGCTTGAAATGCCGATCAGAACTCAACTCATTATGATGATTAACTCGTTGAAAACCCAATACAAAAAGTACAAAAAATAGGAGCGTACCAGTTGTCCACCAACGTCGAAATTTCTGTGTTTTTTGATGGTCTAAAATCAGTAATAAGATTAGAAAAATAAGAATAGGATAGCTATAAGGAAGCTCAAATTTAGTAATAATAGCTGTGAGGATGCCAACAATAAATGGCAGAAGTAGACGAATAAACGGAATCTTTTTCCAGTTGAGCATTTGTTAAATTTTAGTTATTGCAAATCTAAATTACTAAATATCAATCAAATACCAACAATGAATCGCTTCTAAATTTTATAGCATTATTTTTTCGCTTAAAAGATTGGTTAAAGTCAAGCAAGTTTTTACCTTTATGGAATTATAATGGACGAAAGTTGGTTAATCCAAGTAAGAGTTCTTTATATATTATGGGTCCGTAGCTCAGCTGGATAGAGCATCAGATTTCGGCTCTGAGGGTCGGGGGTTCGAATCCTCCCGGGCTCAC
>JAHDFQ010000017.1:0-23687 GCA_020628085.1 Saprospiraceae bacterium | reverse complement strand
GCCCGACTCCATAATGGTTCATAAATGGCAGGCGGGGAATCCTCCCGGGCTCACTGATAAAGGAACTAAATAGAATTTATGCTATTTAGTTCCTTTTCTTTTCAAAACCTAAATAGATTTCGGCTCTGAGGGTCGGGGGTTCCCTGCCCGACTCCATAATGGTTCATAAATGGCAGGCGGGGAATCCTCCCGGGCTCACTTAAAAGGAATTAGGTTTTAGAATCTAGTTCCTTTCTGTTTTTTATAAATATTTTATAGATAGACAGATACATGTTTTCGTTCTAGCAGACTTTTTCAATTTTTATCAGCTTAGTCATCTAATCCGTCCGACAATTTTTTTCACATCATATAAGAATGAGACTATTAAAAACAAAACTCAAAACTCCTTAAACGCTAGAATTTAACATATCTGTAGTTAGTTTATATGGGAATAATTTATTTCTTTAATGGTGTAAAGTGACATAGTATTGTTTTATTTCGAGGCTATGTATTGTTATGTATTTTATATACCACATATTTATGTATTTCCTTATCTACTTAGATATAGTGGCATAGACATTGTAAAATATTATATGTGATATTTTGTGATTATTACTTTTAAACAATATCTAGCATGTATAAAAATACGTTTACTTCATTTATTATTTTATTTCTCTCCTTATTTACTATAGAATTATCAGCCATTTCTTGGGAATTAGAATCTACAGGACATGTTTGTCAATATGAGTATAGTGCAAATAGCACTTCAGGCGAAGCCGTTTATTTAGAAGATTTACGGGGTAATGAATGTTATGCACAACCCGACCGACTTGTAGTATGTGGTGTGGGAGATACAATCCCAATTATGTTATACACCAAAAGCGTTGAACCTATTTATAATATAGAATTGAATGTAGAATTTGATGAAGGATTGGAGTATGCTACTTTTGCATATGTAGATGATCCATTCAATACGAACAATGCTGATTTAGATACGATTAATGTTTCTAACCCGGAAAGTGTTACTTTTAGAATTAATGAATTAGATCAAGCAGGAGGAGGTGCCGTCATATATATCGGTGTGCGTGCTGCTTGTGGTGTGGATTTTGAGACGATGAAGCCAGGGATTTCATACACATTGACCTATAACAATGGTGTGCAAAACTGTGTTGATGTTGTTCGTCCAGATCAAGATTATGCAGCTAATGTACTAACTCCAGGAATACAGTTTACAGGTAGCTCCACCCCTGTAAACGCTAGTTTTACTGATTTTGATACAGATAATTGTATAACTACTACTGTAGCTGGACTATCACCCGTTGCAGGTTTAACAGAAGCGTTGTTTTCAATCAAAAACTATGGGTATAGCAATGGTGTGGAACTTAATTCATTGACTGTCAATGGTATAACTGTTCCGTCCTCAGATATGATGACAGATAATACCACAGGAGATATTATTATTAATTTAGACGGTAATCAAAACCCAGGTTACTGGGGTGCAGATGGTCAATTATTACTAACGGAAACAATTTCAATACGAGCGTGTTTTCGACAATTTGCATGTACTGGAGAAGAGTTTACTCCATTATTCGGTGTGCTATCTTCTTGTCAAGGAAATTATTGTAGTGGTTTAGAAGATACAGAGAGTAGTACTAATCTACGAGAACAGTATGCTTTTAATCCGACTATTATCACAAATTTCGATAATATACAAGAACCTTCATTTTGTAGTCCGACTGAACCTTCTCCTTATGTTTATGAAACAAGTGCCATATCTACTATAGCTGATCCTATTCGAGGCGACTTCTATAATATGTTACATTACATAGACAATTGCCCATCGAGTTTTTTAAGTATAGATACAGCATATATTACAGATGGATTGGGTGGAAATATTGTAGCCGGAGTAACTTCCGATATGATGTATGCCAACAGTGCTGGGCGGATTTATGTCGATTTCCGTCGATTAGATATTGGTATCGATTTAGATGGTGCAGGTGGACTGGAAGATATAGACGGCGATGGACAGTTTGATGATTTGCCGGCGGGCGAAGCGTTATTCCTACGCATAGAATTGCTGCCATCCTGTTCACCTGAACTCCTAGCATGTGGACTCACTAACGATGCAACATGTGACATTACCGCAAGTCGTTGGTACGGATTGCGAAATTGTGGACGCAATGGCTACACCCAAACTCAAAACGTGGACGATGAGATAGATGGTTACGCCAACGAATCGGAAGGCATGTTTGATAATCAAGAAATGTTTACCACCAGTAATGTAGACTATGAAGGATATTTCTTTGATGCAGCTCACGGACCTGCTAATCCGCAGACAGAAAGTGTACAGTTTAGCTATATTCTGGGAGCCAATGACTTTGCGAGTTGCCCAGGACCGGGACCGATAAAACTACAACTTTATTTTGCGGGTCAAGACACCTTTATGCAGGATTTAGTATTGAGCAACCTGATGTTTAACGGTAGCCCAGCGACTATCGAAAGCGACCTCATTGGAGAAGGCGAACGCCGTATCATTATCGGAATTGGTGATGACACACCCGCCACCACACACACTTATAATTTTGATATTACATTTGACAACGACTGGTGTAATACACGAAGAATTGTCAATATGCAGGCCATTGTCATGCAGGAGTGTGACGGTTGTGACTGTACGTTGGCGAAAGCCTGTGGAAATACGGTGTTAAGTGTTGATCCACGTGACCCACCGGAAGGATGTGTCGATGGTGAGAATTTTGTACAAATCAAACGAATAACAACCGGTTATACGGATCGTGATCTTTCTACACGAGTAAATACCGAAGACTTATTAGATGAGGAACATACCTGTGTATTACCAGGGGACACCTTACAGTTGGAAGGTTGGATAACCGTCTATAACGCTACGGACTGGAATCTAATTGACAGAAGTATTTCTTTTAATATGTTTCATTTACAGGGAGGAACCGGAGCCCGATCCGTACTGACCAGTCGAATCGACATGGCTAACTTACGTGTGCAACGATTCGAACTTAAACGACAAAGTACCAACCAACTGTTTGACTTGGGAGCCATTCCGTTTTCGGGAGACTTTAACAATAATAGTAATAATAGTTCTGGTGCGTGGGTGACAAGTAATAGAGGAAATCACGATCCTACTATTGTGCATCCGGGAATTACCGATGATCAGTATGTGACGGGGCAGTGGTATAATGATGTTAATGACTATGCCGATGGTTATCTAGGGCGCATCTATTTAGGATTGGGCGAACAGTTTCCGAACGACCAGCCGGCAGTACAGGAATTTTTTGACTATATCGGTGGTGGCTTTCAAAACCAGGATACTATTTTTATTACCTGGCAGGTGCCTATCACCAGTACCCCACGATTTCTGAATACTGGTCAGCCTTCTATTGCTGGAGCTGAACTGGAAACCGGAAATTTCCGACTGGACGTAGATGGTCGTGCCTGGAGCGGAAGTCTTTCAGCCAATCTTATTGGAACACGAAACAATGATGCTCAATATACCTACTATGAGCCTTACATTCGTTCTGAACGCTATATCGAATATACCAATGATGGGTGCGATGCCGAATTAGTGCAAACCTTTCATATAGATAATCCACCACCCGCCGGATGTTCTGTGGGAGAATTTCGTCCAATTATCGGTATTGAAGAACTGGAAATAGACGTACCTTCCGAATATGTGTATGCTGGAGGGGCTTATATTCAACATTACGATCAGCCTCAAATACCATTACCCATAGACAGTGTTCGCAATATGATTGCTGTGGATATTGACGGTGAAACGGGCTACATGTCCTGCGAACCTAAAGGAGCTTTTTATTTTGCTGATGCAGAATTTAAAGATGGTTTACGAGCCAACGACTACTTGGGCATAGATGCCGGAGATGATGATATTAGTTTAACCGGAGGAACATTTCCTATGTTGGGAGTAGGTCTTAATCCTGATGGAACATTACCGAATGATTCCATTACTTTTAGAATCCCTTTAGTGCGTTCGTGTGGCGATGCCCCTAACAACGAACTATTGCAAAGTACATACAGTGCTTCTTACCCATACCTGCCCGATTATAATATCCCTACGTATGATTGTAACCGAGGACAATGGTTTGGTTCACCGGTAGCCACCGGCAACTATTGTAATGACAATAATATTAACCGTCGCTACTGGCCGTACGACAGAGAAGATGATGGTAACCCCCATCATGTAGCTAATGATAGTACTTGGACTCTTGATGTTCGTGGTAACTTAGTCAATTTTACGTATAATAGCGAGCAATTTATACCATCGGGACCCATTATAGATACACCTGGTAGCGAAACGACTAATTACTCTATAAATCTTAATCAACCAATCAATTTTGGAACAATGGTTATTACCGTGAGTACCGCCGTTGATCTTCAAATGGTTGATGGTATAGTTCCCACACAAGTAGGTAGTACAGATAGTACAAAGATTTATATACATGATATGGGCGCACAGCCTGCTGGTACTTACAGCGTTGATTTGATCACTGACCTCATTTTCTGCGATGAAGCTGATATTTGTGTAGAACATTTATTTTGTGACCCTGTCAATGCAGCACAACTAGCACAAGCCCTATCTAAATCGGGTAAGTCATGTCAAGCTCTTTGTTTTAGTTACGTTTCAGGTTTACCTGAGCTACAAGTCAATTATCAATTCAATAATAATGCTGCTCTTTGTGCAGTAGAAGATTATAATATTATCTACACAAATGTAGGTACTAGTGATTTTAATGACTTTTTTCCAACGGTGTACTTACCCGAAGGAATGGTTTTCGATGGTGGAAGCTGGGAGTTCGCCACAACAGGAAATCCTGCTGTCTCCATAGGCGATCC
This sequence comes from Saprospiraceae bacterium, assembly GCA_020628085.1. Classification (GTDB taxonomy): domain Bacteria; phylum Bacteroidota; class Bacteroidia; order Chitinophagales; family Saprospiraceae; genus JAHDES01. The sequence goes on along the minus strand of JAHDFQ010000017.1, from coordinate 18,824 downwards.
TATTGAAAATACTATGAAAACAGGTGTTAATGGTACGGCATATGAATGGCCAGCAGGAACCTTTGATGATATTGTAGAAGGTGCCTCACTTTCTATTAGCTTTATTGGTTCTACTACATGTGAATCTACCATCGGGTTACCATTAGTAACAGCTGTGAATGCAGCAGTAGCTTGTAATCAAATGTTTGATAGTCCAGTTTACAGAAGTACGCCCATTACAGTAGCCTTACCACCCAATCCAACTCCTTCTTTTACATTTAATACTAATGAACTAGAAGTGAATTGTAGTGGGTCAACAGATATTTTGATTACAGCTTTAAATACAGGAAAAGCAGCTTATGAGATGTCCAGTGTTTGTATGATTACACCACCAGGTATCACTATCTCAGAATCAGATATAGAGTTCGTTGCACCCGCCAATAGTACTATTGATAATTTTACGACAGAAGCAATAGGAGCAGCAGGAGCAAATAAAGTTTGTTTCGATAGTCCAGCAACCTTACAAGGTGGATTCTTCTGTTTAAAACTAAGTATCAATGCGGATTTGGAATGTGGTCCTGCGGATATATTATTTACCGTCTTGCGAACCCAATCATTGACCTGTACAACAACAGGAGAGATGTGTATGCCAGATATTGTAGCTTCCGTAGATCAATTTTTACGTTTAGAAGTAGTACCAGGTGTAGCTCTGAGTGCCGAGCCAACCGTTGCAGCAGCCTGTTCCGCTACACCAAACTCTATTGATATTACCTATGAATTGCCATTAAAAAATCCTTCACCAGCGATAGCTTATAGTGGTATTGTGGATGTAGAACTTTATTATGATTTAGATGGAAATGAAGATTTAGGAAGTATTGATCCACTTTTGGGTTCAGAAAGTACCAATATTAGTGTAGCTCCTAACGGTACTAGAACGTTGAATGGTACGATCACCGTACCAGCAGATGAAGGTTGTGGACTGATTATGCGAGCCAACGTACCAGGCTGTACTTGTGGAGAAATTATTATTCCAATACCAGAAGTATTACCTGATTATATACAAGAGTTGGGCAGCGCAGTAACTTTGTGTCCAGGTGAAACCTACGATATAGAAGTCCCCTGTGGAACACCTGTGTATGAGTTTGATCCGCCAGAAGCAGGAACTGCATCTTATGTAGGAACAACCTTAACAATTGGATTAAATCCAGGTTTCGGTGTGAATGCACCCGTACCTTTTATAATGACAAGTAGTATTGGTTCTTGTCAAGGACAAGAAACGATGATAAATTTATCACAACCAGAAAGCATCAACTACGGCCCGTTTGATTTCTATGCCTGTTCAGATGGATGTCTTCAATTGGATTTTGGTTTAGATCCAAACATCACGGAAGATATAGAAATTAGTATTTCTCCATCGACCTTTTTAGATGATCCAACAAGTTCTGAACCTACAATTTGTAATCCAACAAGCGATCAAACATATACAATTGATTTTATGCTGAATGGACAATGTATGTCAAGTAGTTCATTCAATGTCTTCGTATCTGATCCACCAACAATGACGATCAATATGCCAGGCGAAGAGTGTAATACATTTGGAATAGATTTGAGTGAGGTGGCAACATTTACCCCTTCAACACTTGATGGTACTTGGATTAGTTATGATGATGGAACATTTAATAATGGTACAAGATATAGTACGGCCGATCTATACATACCAAGTAATGCTGAATTGGATTCAGGGTTTGTCGTTTTATACCTACAATCAGATGATCCAGATGAAACCAATGGGAGTATTGCACAATCACCTTGTAGTTCCTTATTAGACCGATTGGTAATAGATATTATTCCATGTATGGATTATGGAGATTTACCAGACGGAGGGAATGGAACAGGGACATTAGATTACCAAACGACGATAGCTAACAACGGGCCAGGTCACGGATACATAGAAGGATTAAGTTTAGGAGCAGATGTATCATTTGAACCTGATGGACAGCCAAATGTAACCGCAACAGGCGATGATGATAATGGGGTAGATGTACCAAACACAGCTACTTGGCCACCTGGCGGAACGGTGAATATTCCATTTAGCGTGACTAATACAACAGGTACGCCAGCCGAGCTAGAAGTGTGGATAGATTTCAATGGAGATGGAGATTTCGATGATCCTGGAGAATTTGTATCAGATTTAACAGGTGATGGAACGGGTGATTTTGGAACGAATGTACTGACCGTCAACGTCCCATTGGATATTGTTACAGGAGTGCCATTAGGTGTGAGAGCTAGATTAAGTTACGAAGATAATATGACACCTTTAGGTGTAGTAAATAGTGGGGAAGTGGAAGACTATTTGATAGAAATTGAATGTAAACCCAATGTTTGTGTTCCGTTTTCCATTACAAGAAATTAAAAAAAAATGAGGTCTTGGGATTATTCCTAAGACCTCATTATAAAACAAAAGTTAGTATGAATATTTTATAAAATTGCTCTACAACTTAGCATTAGTTAGAAATTGTAAATAACGCTTCTCCTGTTGTACCTGCTTCAATGTTGAAAAATACATTATTGGTTAAAACCAAGTTACCATCTAAAAATTGCTTGTAAGAATCTTGCTCTTGTCCCAATAAATTCTCAATGTCAATGCCTCTTGCATAACCTGAAAAGATAGAGTTATGATACTCACCACCCGCATTATCACGGAAAGTGATCGCACGGCTTCCTGAGTTTCCAATAGAAGTTACATTTAAGAAAACAGGCGTTGCAAAAGGTTCAGCAACTTCAGGATCTGTTCCACCATCGTGCTCACCACCTCTGTCAGCAGATTCTAAGGCTGAATCTTGATGAACTATAACAAACTGATTGGCTCCACGGTAGCCTTCATCATAATCTAAGGCATCATCACCACAAAATACAGATAGTAAGTACTTTGCATTTACAGTACCACCAAACCATTCGATACCATCGTCTCTGTTGGCGACGACTTCAACATATTCGATTGTTGTACCAGAACCAACACCACCAAGTGTCAATCCATTGATTTCGTTATCTGCACCAATATTTGTACCGCCATGACGGATAGAAACGTATTGAAGTATTCCTGAATCATCATCGTTTTCAGGAACATCGCCACCACCATATAGACCTCTTGTTTCCGTTGTAGGAATACCTTCAATAGCAGAAATACCAGGAGCAGAGTTTAACCCAGCCTTACCTAAAATAATTAGACCTCCCCATCGCCCACGAGTATTGGGAGAAGCTCCACCATTATCACCTTCAAAAGTGAAAATAATTGGCTCATTGGCAGTCCCTGTTGCCTCAATACGGCCTCCACGAGCAATGACTAATGCAGATGCATTTTCTGCCTCTCCTGATTTACCCTGAATAACTGTACCTGCTTCAATTCTTAGCGTTTGCCCATCATTTACAAAAACAAAACCGTCTAAGATGTATAGATTGTCATTTGTCCATTCTACAACATCACCAGCCGCAGCCATGTCTGCATCTGTAATGGTTTGTGGAACACCTGTACTAAATGGATTTGTATTTCCTCCTTCTAAGATGCTTTCATAAGAAGACCAACCTGCATACCAAAGACCACCAGATGGGTCAACTGCTCCTTTGTAAGAAGTAGATGTGAAAAATGAATTTGGATGCGTTGCAGTTGATCCAAGATCATTGGATGGTGTAATAGTACCAGCAGCAAAGCCAGGATCAGCAGCCGTGTTATTATTTGCATCGAAAGCTGCTGCAAATGTTTCAATGGCTACTTGATTCTCATCAACTGTTGGTTCGATTGGCGTTACTTCGTCATCGCTATCACAACCTGTTAAGAAGATCGCAGATGTAAAAAGTAAACCTAAAAAGATTAAGTGAAGATTTTTCATGTTTAAAATATGTTTTATAATAAATGATTTTTGATTACAAGTGCAAAAGAAGGGGGATTAAATAAACTCATTGTTAGAAGTGTGTTAAGTAATTGTAAATTCAGATTTTTCTATTCTTTTAAACATAAAAAAAGTGATGACAAATGCCATCACTTTTTATGAATTTAGTACTGATTTACGATTCTTGTTATTCTACCGTCAACCGAATTCCTTCTGAATGACTCGTAAATTCGGGGGCATACATGGACTGAATGGTCGTGATGCCATTACTAAAATCACCTTCATGTGCGACCCATAGCGGATATTCAAAAACGTAAGTTCCTTTTGGTAAATAACTAAAGAAAAAGTTCGTCGAAGCATCCTTGGTACTTTCATAGTACCCTAATCCATCTTGCCATTTATATTGACTCAATACATTGATGGGTTCTAAACCACTGGCACGCATATCCTTCATGTGGACATATTCCATGATGCGATCTACTCGTAATTCGATACGGACTTTGAGTTTGTCACCAACCTCAATCGTTGAATTATCATTCACCAAAACCAGTTCTTCCCCACGATCTGTGGTTTGGACTTTGAATACTTTTTTATTCAATTTCAATGGTGTATCTTCAAAAGAGGTGATCTTATCCAAGTCTTCAAAATATTGCCAGTAAGCGGCACCCCAAGCCACGACATTATTAGGATTATTGACTTCTATCGTTGCCATATCGTTTGAAATGGACTCGCCTTGCCAAGCCGTTTTGAAATAACCCGTTCCAGCTTCCGCTTTGGATTGCGCTTGTTTGATTTGTTGATCTAAAGTAGGATTTCCCATACTGATTTCGACCAGTTGATCGTCCAACAACCAGTTATCGCCGTTGGATAAAAGTGCGTAAACGGCAGCCGAAGTTGCTTTGGTCGTTTTCCAGTTGGTCGTTTGTTTATTTTTCAATAACCAAACTTTTAAGTCATCTACATCTTTTGGATCGTCACCAATTTCGGCGAACGTCTCAATCATTAAGGCATGGGTTTCAATTGGCAGTTGATACCAATAATAACCTGTATTGTATTTCCAATACATGCCCATTTCTTCGTTATTCAATGATTGTTCTTTAAGCGAACGAATAATTTTTTCAGACATGACTGTATCACCTGTTCGGTGCATCGCCAATGCCAACATTCCTTCTTGGTAAATGCCTTTTTTGAGCCAATATTTTTCGGCTTGACCGAGGTAATAGTTATAGACTTCCAATGCTTTTTTATTCATTGAATATTTTGGTGTCGGAGCTTCCATTTTTACACCCTTAAACTGTGTATGATCTAAAAAGAAGGAACGAGCATACAAATAATGAATCGCTAATGGATTGAGATGATCTTTCTCCATATCTGTACCTCGCTTTTGCATTTCTTCATAGATTTCAACCATACGAGCATCGGTATATTCTACTGCTTTTTGCGAAATAGAAATCAACTGATTGGACAGTTTTTTATCTATATTATCCAAGACACCCAATTTGATTAAATGACCGATGCCTTCCACCAAATATTGAGTGATATACGGATTGTCTCGTCCGCCAGGAAACCAACTAAAGCCACCATTCGACAGTTGACGCTCTTTGATTTTTTTGATCGCTACTTCCAATTCACGACTCATTTTATTGAGATCGAATAGTAATCCGATACGCTTTTTCTGTTGCTCCTCACTTTGTGCATCCAATACCCAAGGCGTTTCTTCTAAAAGTGCTGTTTTGAGTTCTTGATTTTTACTCAGATTACTTAACATGGCATCCGTTCCTTTCCATTGTTCAAACACCCGTTTAATTTTTGGATGTTGATTGGCTACCGAAGTTGCTAAGCTATTGGCATACAAACGACTGAAAATTTGCTCGGTACATTCATACGGATATTCCATTAAATAGGGGAGTGCTTGCACGGCATACCACGCTGGATTCGACGTAAATTCTAAAGTGAAATTATGGTGTTGAAGCGTACTAGAATTTTTAGCCAACATGCCTTCAAAGGTTACATTTTTTTGTTCACCACCTCGCACTGGTATTGGCATGGTTTCTGTCACCAACATTCGATTGGTCAACACAGGAAGCGTATTTTCTTCACCATCCGAAAAGTCACCTGCTTTGGCAATCACTCGGTGCGTCACCGCTTGTGTTTTTCCAAACGGAATCTTAATATTCCATGTTAATTGATCAGACTGACCTGCTTCGGTATTAAAACGAACAGTCGCCTTATCGTTATTTAAAATATCATCAATTGGTAGCATCGTAATAGCATCAAACAACTGTAAAACGGCTGTTCCCGAAAGCGCATTCTTCGTCAAATTACTCACTTTAGCGGTAAATTGAATATCGTCCCCTTCACGGAAAAAACGGGGCGCATTTGGCACAACCATCAAATCTTTTTGGGTAATGATTTCTTTTTCAGCTGTAGCAAACTGTAAATCTTTGGTGTGCGCCAAGCCCATAAATTTCCACTTCGTCAAGGCTTCGTTCATCGTGAATTTAATGATAATATCACCATTTTCGTCGGTATATAAGTTTGGAAAGAAGAAGACCGTTTCGTTCAAGTTAGTTCTGATTTTTACGTCGGAAAAGTCGGTTTCATTGACATTTAATTCTGGTGGTGCAGGTGGTTCTGCTGTGCGTGGTGGTTCAATAGAAATATCCCCTTCAAATTCAAGCGCATCATCTGCTGCAACAGAACCTTGATTAAATACCTCAATAGTAAATTCTGCTTCCTCTTTCACCATAGGTGAAGCCATTGCTACCTCTGGAGCATTTCGGGATCGAGATTTTTTACGGATTCCTCTTCCATCTCCTACGACAACACTTTCTAATAAAATATTATCTCCATAGAACGCACTTTCATAAAACGGAAAATCAAACCAATTTAAACGATAATAAGTACGAATAGAATAGTTATAAGACGTGCTCCAATCTTTCTCAAAATGATTGGAACGAGTTGTACCAAAACCTGCATTTTGCCAAGTGATTCGCTGATATTGATTCCTTGGAAAAAGATTCAATGTCCAGTTGTTTTTGGCAAACTGATCGAGTGAGGCATCGTACATTGTTGCTAGCATTTCAGCAGCTACTTTATCCTTTTTATGCCCTGAAATTTTAACCTGCCACTCTTCTTCTTGTCCAGGATAAAGTTTGTCTCGGAAGGTCGAATATTCAATATTCAATTCCTTGTTTGTCCACGGAACTGTGATGGTTTGTGATTCAGTGTAAACCCGATTGTTTTTGACGAAAGTCGTAGCTACTGCAAAGTTGCCTCGATCATTTTCTGTAACAGGAATATCAAATGTTTTTAAGTTGCGGACGGCGTGCCACTTCGCTTTTGAGGTTTGTCCTTTTTTGAAAATATCCAATAAAACATGTACTGATCGGTCAGCAGAACCAAAATGAACCTTCGCTGTTTCTTGTGGCTGATAGCTGTTTTTATCGGTCATTAAAACAGACATTTCACCAACGGCTAAAGCATCTCTATTCAAATCATAAATCGTGAAAAATTGCTCTATTTCTATCGGTGTTCCATTTTTGTCTTGTGTGGTCAAACGTAAACGATACTTACCTGGCAACCATGTTTTTTTACCAAAACGAATACTTCGACGCTCTGCAGTATTGAAGTTCTCAGCAACAACGGTTTTGACGGTTTTCCAGTTTTGAACTTCGTCCTCGTTTTTATAAGCATCATTAGGAAAAGCCGTATTAAAGCTGGCTTTGTCCATACTATATAAATCAGGTTTCGACCACAATCGTTTGCGATATGCTACGGTAGGTGTCTGTAACCAATCAATGGTAATTTTACCTTTGACTGCTTCAAACTGCCCACTTAAATTTTGAGTCAAAATAGCAAAAGAATCAACTTGATTTTTCTCTATTCGTTCTGGTACATTAATACTAACATCTAACGCTACCGTTCCTGCACGAACACTGGTCTGAGCCGACTGCGTTTCGCCTGTAATATCCGTCACATCGGCGTATACCTGATAGGTAAATGTTGGTTTACGATCATTGGAAATAGATGGATCAGGTTTTAATTCAAACTCAATATCGAATGTCCCGTCGGCTTTGGTCGTAGCCGTTCCTGTTGTGATTTGCATGGGCGCACTTGGTCGATAATAACGGTAATACCAATATGGTAAATATGGATAACGCACCGAGCGCATGACCCGATATTTGACAGTAGCACCGTCGATATTATTACCTGCAAAGGCTTTGGCATGTCCTGTTACGGTCACTTTATCACCCAAACTAAAACTGCCTTCGACGGGTTTAAACGTTGTTTCAAACTTTGGACGTTTGTATTCTTCTACTTTAAAATATTTTGAACCATTTTCTGAAGAAGTGATCCGCATACTACCTAGTAAACCGTTATTAGGAGCAGTAAATGATCCGTTGACTGTTCCAAATTCATTGGTCACCAATTCGAGTTCTTCCACATTTTGATTATTAGTATCTTTAAAGGTGACAGTTACTTTTTTGTTTGCTAAAATTCGAGGCATATTTTCTTTGTCTATTTCTAGGACGAGACCTTTGAAAAAGACAGTTTGCCCAGGACGATAAATCGCTCTGTCGAGGAAAAAATGTGTGGTCGTTCGGACTCGATTTTGTCTATCATAATAACGGTTAGAAAAGCCATTATCTAGGTGTAAATAATCATCTCCTTTGGAAATATGAACTTTATAATATTTATTGTCATTCAATTTTGGATAGACAAAACCATCTGCATTACTAATAGCCGAACCTGCACTTTTATATTCACTTTTTCTTGATTTTTGATTGTATTCTTGCTTGAAAAATTCGGCTTTTGCCCCTTTGATAGCTTTTCCAGAAACTCGATCTACGATAACAATTTCAGTTTGACCTTGATTGTTTCGGTTCAAATAGGCTAAGTTGGATACATGCGTAAACATATAAGCCACTCGATTATTGGTTTCTGTAAACTGCTCATTATCAGAAGCCATAACTAAATAATGACCCGTTGACAAAGCATCTATTTTTATTTCTACAGCATGATTTTGATAATCGCCTTGATCGTCGGGTAGTGCCTGCGTCCATGTTTTGATGGGTTTTAGGCTATTCATATACTCTAATTTCTTATCGTAATCAGCACGATTCAACTTATCTTTTTCCTTTTCTCCAAACGGTATGACTTTTATGAAAATAGTAGATACATTTTTGTATTGAACTAAACCCAGAAAAGGTTGATTTCTAACGTTGACTTCTTCAAGTGTTAGATTTAGATTTTTGGTAAGAATATTATTTTTTAAAGAACGACATTGTTTAGCCCCATAAGAATTAGGATAGGCATCTATTGCTTTTTGAGCAATTTCCATTGCTTTTTTGAGTTCCCAACGCTTGTCGTCTTCTGGATTGGGTTGATATTGATTACCAATATTTTGATAATATTCCGCTATTTTGTATTGAATTTCTGCCCAAGCTTGATTGTCTTTGTGCTTGTTAGCTAGTGCTTCTAATGCAGTCAAATAAAGCGCATCTTTATCGCCAAATACGGCTGTACGACGAACAAAATCGAGTCGCTTTAAATTGGCATCTATCAGCGCAGCGGTGTTTTTATTCTGTTGATGAAATGCTAAAACATCTTGGAAAATCAGTAAGGTTTGGTACTTCGATGACGTGCTATCTTTGGTTTCAAATGTCGTATTGATAAAAGTAGAAATATCGCCTAATGCTGCTTCTTGAGTGATATTAAATGTATAAACAGGCTCGGTTAAATAAGATTGTTCATTACTAAAATGGTCAATCGCTCGGTGTGCTAAAAAGTCATACAGAGTCGGACGTAGCGTCGTACTACTATCTGCATTTTCTAAAATAGCATTGAAATCTTCTATTGCTGTCTGTTTTGTCTTTTGATCTGTCAAAGAAGCACGGTATAATTCATTAGATTTGGTGATGAGTTGTTCCATTGACCAAGTCTGAATATCGTCGGAACCGTTGTCTTTTACATTCGTTCGATTCTGAATTTGCCAACGGTTATTATTTAAGTATTGTTTGTATAATTCGCCGACCATCGACTGTAAAATAGGTTTGGTTGGGAAATCGGCTGATTCCATTTCAGTTTGTAGCTGTTTGATGGCTTTTGAAAAACCATCTTCTTCCAGTTGATGGGTGTATTTTCCTTTGTACAGGACGGTTTTGATAATTTGAGAGGGGTTTTTCTCCTTTTTAGCTCGGGTGTAAAGGACTTCAACTTTTTCGAGGGCCGATTTTGGTAATCCTTCATTTTGTAGTGAATCAATTACGCGCCAAGCGGCTTCATAATCGTTAGTTGGAAATTGGTGCATGGTTTTGTTTTGGTCATTGAATCCGTAAAAGGAGCAAGAAACGCCGATTAGGACAACGATAAATGCAATAAAACTAATTTTGTGAGTCATACGTCTTGATTTTTGGACTTTCTAAATATAACAGAATTAATTAGAATAGTCCTATTTTGGTTTAATGTGATTTATACTCTTTAGATGAGAGATGTGGTGGGATTACACAAATTAGAATTGGGTTAACGTTTTTTTAACAAAAGAGATGGTTGCTAAGAGTGTTTCGGTTTTTTACTACAGAGAAAATAGAGAATACACAGAGTTCAACAGAGTATAAAAAAAGAGGGCATTCGATTTACATCGAACGCCCTACTAAAGTAGTTTTTATAATTAGTTATGTTGAATCTCTGCTAAACTCTGTGCATAGCTCTGTTCAACTCTTTGGTTAAGAATAAAAACATATTCTATAACTGCTGCTTTAAAAATCGAACGGGTGCATGATCTTCGCCCGTATGGAAACGAACAACATATAGACCAGCGGGTAAATTTTCAATATTTAAGCGGTGTTCTTGATAGAAGTCGTTGGCAGCTAATTGTCCGTTTTTAACTAGAATACCACTAGCATTATAGACACTAAATGGAACAGCATTATTTATTGTCGTACTGATACCTAAATTGACATAATCCGTTGCAGGGTTAGGGTAAACATTATGTACTTCAATTTTGCGTACTTGTCGATGTGTAATGGCTTTTGTTTCTAAAGTAGCTGGCGTATCATTTTGGGTGTGTAAACCTAGAACCGTTTCAGTATTAATATTATTTCCACCAACCGTGATAGCAGCTTCGTCGTCTTCATTGGCTACACAACAAATTCCGTTTCCAACGAATGAATCTGCGTCAGGTTCATTCATCTGAACAACTTGGGCATAGCTCGTAATTGGAACACCTCCTACATTAGTCCAAAGTGTATACACAATACTTTCGCTTGCACCAGCTGCTATAGGCGTGTCGATAAACCATTCTCCTGACCAACTATAAAAACGACCATTACTGATGGTAGCTTCGTGAAAGGCAAGTCCTTCTGGTTCTTGCCAGTCAATTTTAACACCTGTAGCATCTACCGTTCCTGTGTTTGTAACAGTGAGCGTATATGTTACATAACTAAATTTGGTATATTCTGTGTTATCAACTGCTAGATTTAATTCTAAGTCTGGATGATTACCTGAATCGTTGGATAACTCTTGGACTTTAAATTCTACTTCGTCATCCTCTTTTTCAAAGTTATAAGTAAAACCGTTACCAGGAGAAGAATCTCTATCATTTTGATCGGCTGTTTGTATTTGGAAGGCAGCCGTTTTTATATTGTCTAACAATGGAAAGGAATTAATAACCGTTGTAATATTTAGCATAACGGTGTTGCCGACAGCTATATCTCCGATTTCCCACAGTTGGTTAATATTTTCGTAGCTACCAGTATTGGTTGTATGCGTTAAGTAATTCTGACCAAAAAGATTAAAGTGTGAAACACGAACACCTGTAGCATCAGTTTCGCCTTTATTTGTTACAGAAACAGTATAAGTGACTTCATCTCCGACACTGGCAAATGGCATATCGGCAGTCATGTATATTTCTAAATCAGCAAATGGTGTGGATGACGTAACGGGTGTTAAAGTAACCAAAGATTCGTCATCTTCATCAGGTATTTGGTCTTGATCAAAGTCATTGATCGAATCAATATCGGGTAGATCTTGTGCGATAATTTGTCCAAACAAATCAATGGGCGCATCATCAATTAGTGGGAATAGCACCAACTCAAATTCTAGCGTTTCACCTACAGGAACAATTGGAATATTGATGCGTCCAATTAAGGTTTGATAATTAATATTCTGATCGGTTAAATTTCTAAAACCTGTGAATACCAATCCGCCATTAAAACCTGTTGCTTTAGGAATGGATACTTGCACATTGGTGGCATCGGCTGTTCCTTCATTAGTTACTGAAACGGTATACACAATATCTCTGTAAATCGCATATTCGGTACGATCGGCAGTAATATCCAATCTTAAATCTACACCATCTAATACACCGTCATCACAGAAAGATAGGACTTGTGCTTGATTGCTGCATGGACTTGGATTGTTTAAAATATTTAGAAAAGTTACTGTTCCTTCATTTAGTAACGGATAAATCCCACAACAGTCAGTTAAACTGGTATTATTTTCTACAGTTAAGCTTCCATAAACATTTAGTACATTTGAAAGGGCATCTAAATTCTCAAGTTGTGGATTATCAGAGATTTCATTATGATTGAAACCTAATTTTGTTAATCCTTCAAAACCATCTAGATTTTTTAATACAGGATTGTCAATTATCGCTAGAGCATATCGAACATCAGTAAAGTTATTAAAACCTCCAATTGTTTCTAAGGACTGGTTACCGCCTATAACAATGCGATCTTTCACATAAGTAAGTTTGTTAAAGCTATTAATACTAGTAAGACTATTATTGTCGCCGATAACGAAATACCCATTATTAGTAGTTAAACCAATGGTTGTCAAATTATTAAATGCACTAAGATCCGTTAGGGAATCATTTTCTGATATTATTAGTTCATGAACCTCTTTAAGATTGTTAAATCCTTCTAAGCTAGTTAATGAATTATTATTTCTTATTGTTAATCGACCTTGTAATCTTTCAAGATTATTTAGAGCAGAAATATCTGTTAATATAGGATTATTCTCTAAGAAAATCCTAAGCCCAATAGACTGTATATTATTTAAACCAGCTAAGGATGTTAAACTCTGATTATTGATGATTTTTAATTCTGAACCAATACTTTGTAAACTACTCAGAGGCGATAGGTCTACAATATCATCTCCGTCAATAGTTAATATCTCTGCAATGTCAGTACAACCAATATACGCATCGACTTCTGCTTGTGAAGTTAAAGTGACTTTGGCGTTGCAATCATCGGGTTGACATTCAAATAGTATATCAAAAATACTATTACAAAGGGCATTTCCTGATATATTATATGAACCGACTGTTCCTTCTGCCAAAAGTGGATAAAGTCCACAGCAGCTTTGGAGGGAAGTATTGTCCAAAAAATTAAGATTTCCTGTTACATTATTTAAATTACGTAAAGCATCGACTTCTAATAGTATTGGGTTGTTACTCAACTCAAAACTACCGCCAATAGATGTCAATTGTTCCAAACCGTTAAGTGTCTGAATACCGTTATTACTCGCTACTACAAATAAATCTGTTACCGTTTGTAAACCGCTCAGCCAAGTCATGTCAGGGAGTATTTCGTTAGCTGCAATAACAGCACTTGCTTCTATAGTTTGAACGTTTTCAAGACCAGAAATAGTAGTTAAATGGGCATTGTCTATCACCTGTAAAGTTTGAAGTGATGTTACGCTCTGTAAATTAGGTAGATTTATATTTGTTAAGTTTTGATGAGAATGTACTCGTAGTGCATCTATTTCTTGAATACCTTGTAATTCATCAAAATTTTCGAGTAAAGTATTTCGTTCTATATAAACGTTACTGGTTGTTGTTAGATTTTGTAAACCATCAAGGCTAGGTAGTGCAGTAAGACCACTTAAATATAATAAACCTTTAGAAGTTGTTAGATTGCTTAGAGCCGAAATATCAGTTAGACTGGTATCGTTGATGATAACAAGAGTTGTATCAATAGTTGTTAAATTTTGTAAACCATTGAGGTTTTGTAAGTTTGGACAAGAAGAAATAACCAATTTATATGCTCTAACTAAAGTACTTAACGGTGATAAATCTGTAATATCATCACCAGAAATCCATATTTCATTGGCTTCAATGCAATCAGGCCAAGCATCGACTTCAGCTTGAGTATTGAGGTCAATGCGTTTATTTGAACAACTTAATAAGATTTGTCCTTCGGCATCGGTACGTATAGCAACTGCTACTCGGTTATTGGGATCATATACTTGTGTTCCAACCATAATCAAATCGCTGCTAGTGGTTTCTATAACATTTTGGAGTTTGATTTGTAGGTTTTCGTTCTCAAATGGATAAGTTTCTTGCCAAACTTTGTCTCCAGTTGTATTTATTTTAAATGTCGTAGCTATTTTTTCTTGTGTTGTTGTATCTATTTGAACACTAGCAAATACATAGTTCCCATCATTAGTTGCTGTTCCTTTAAATCCATTGGTGTCATTACTAATATTATAGCGATTTTGCCAAATCAAATCTCCATTTGTATCCAGCAAATAGGCATGATCGTTTAAATTACCTTCAAAAACATAAAAACCTGCAACTAAAAAATCACCTGCTGATGTTTCAAAAAGATCAGTTGGTTCTCCATAGATTCCCCAATTATACACCTTTTTCCAAAGGATTGTACCTGTTGGTGTCACTTTATAAAAGGTATCTTCATATTTGTTAAAATTGCTAGCTACAATGAGATAATTATTGTCTGAGGTAACTATAATTCTTCGACTGATTAATAATTTGCCACTTATTTGATCGTCTTCCAAAATAAAACTACTAACAATGTTACCATCTACATCAACATTAATAACCTCAACCCTAGGTTGTCCTAATGGTTCTGGTGTAGCGACAGTTAGCAATAAAACAGAGGTATTATTTTCGTTTGGAATAATATCGAAAGCATCAGGAATATCAATAGTAGCAATAATGTTTCCTTGCAAATCAATTCTATAGGTAGCATTAGAGGCAATTACCCAGTATTCATTATTAAATCGAATAATTTTTTTTGGAACTTCTCCTTCGTTGGGATTTCCAATTGTTTGTTCCCAAATAATTTGACCGTTTTCATCAATGGAGTATATCCAAATATTCTTATCGTTGAATATGCCACTTGAAGCAGCTTCGCCGATAATAGTGTAAGTACCATCTTGATTATCGACAATATCTACAGCCGTATCGTTACCTTGATTAGTATAAATTTCTTCCCAGTAGGATTGTTGTGAAAAGATATGAGTAGTTAAAAATAAGAAAAATGAAAGTAGGGCAATACTTCGTTTGTTCATAGCTAAAATTTTGGTGAAAAAATTAATAAAGGGAGAAGGGGATATGGGGGTTTAAACATCGTGCGATGCAAAGATACGATAATTCTTAGTGACCTGACCTTACATTAGTATGTAGTATTATGATATATTTTGTATGATAATATATCATACAAAGCGTTGAATATCCACCTCCTGATCTAAAGGTTGATTGTCAATAAGATGGTCACAAAAATGTTTGGCCCAGAAAGGGGCGAGCGAAGCACCTTTTGTACCTAAACCATTGAAAATAGTAAGTTGTGGATGATCGGGGTGAACACCTAACAAGGGGCGACGATCCTTAGTAGCAGGACGAACGGCTGCTTTATGTTCAACGATTCTAAATGGAATTTTGATGGTTTCTTTCAATCGTCGAGTCAAGTATTCTTTTTGAATATCAGTCGGTTGGTCGTCGGCAAAATTTTGATCCATATTTGAACCGACCCAAAACAAATCGTTTCCTAATGGAACGATAAATATTCCGTTTTTGATGACTTTACGAGTTTCGTAACCCGTCATTTTGACAATGAGTACCTCACCCTTAGCTGGTCGAAAAGGTAGATGTTTGAAATACGGATTATTTTCACCTCGGTAACCTTCACAAAAGACGACTTTAGAAGCTGAAATATCTTTATAATGAATACCATTTTCGAAAATTTCTAAAGCCTCAAAATCAAATGATTCTTGTACTAGATTTTTTTTGCTTTTAAAATATTTAGAAAAAGTGCTAATGAGGTTGGGAATATCTAATTGCGCACTACCCGTTACTTCTGCTAGACTGAAATAGGGTTGTAAAATGCTATCAAAATCCTCTGTTTGAATGTGTTCGATGTAAGGGCGATATTCTTCTTGAATGGTTCGGGCTAGCCAACTGTTTTCGTCTCCGTTGTTATTTAAAATACGAACTATATTTCGCTTATGAAAAAATGGAATATCAAAATGGTACTCCATCTGACGATACGTCATTTGTGCAAAAGGTAGCAGTTCATCAAAACGCCAGCTTTTTACAAAATGTCGTCCAGTAATCGGGTTAATGATTCCAGCTGCAACTTTAGAAGCCGCACCTTGATGGGCATTATCAATAATACAAACTGATTGTCCAGCTTTTTCTAAGAACCAAGCAAGTATTGTACCTGCTAGACCCTGTCCAACGATGAGGTAATCACAATTTTTCAAGTATCGCTTTGTCTTTTTTTGTCAATTTAGATACCACTAGATCATACGAATGGTCAATGAGTTCAATAAGTAACGAATGTTCCAAATCTCGTTCAAAGAATACTGTATTCCAGTGCTTTTTATTCATGTGGTAGCCATCTGTGATGGCTTCCTCGTATCTTTCCCGTAATTCTATTGCTCGTTCAGGGTCGCATTTTAAATTAACTTGAAATTCTGGCTTTTCCAATCCAGTTAGCGCAAACATTTTTCCCATGACTTTGAACACCAAAGTGACTTCATCAAATGGAAAGGTTTCTTCTACACCTTTTTTGGATAAGCAATAATTTCTAAAATCTTCAATATGCACCCTGTAACTGTATTATATTAAGTTGCTACGCAACTTGATCGTATTAATTTTGAACTGGCGGCTCCAACAATTGGAAATATTCATCCAATTTTGGAGTCAAAATAATTTCTGTCCGTCTATTGATAGATCGCCCCGCACTTGTATCGTTCGTAGCTTTTGGTACATAAGATGAACGACCAGATGCAGACATTCGACTAGGCGAAACACCATGATTTTCTTGCAAACTTCTAACTACTGCAACGGCTCTTTTGGCACTTAAATCCCAATTATCATCCATACAAGAGTTAGAAATCGGCTTATTATCTGTATGACCTTCGACCACTATTTGCAAATCTTTATGATCTTTTACGATTTTGGCAACTTTACCTAATACATTTCCAGCATTACTGCCAATTCGTGCGCTTCCTGAACGGAACAACATTTTGTCCGAAATAGAAATCATAACTACTGCACCACGCACATCAATTTCAATATCTTCATCATTCACATCATTTAGTGAACGTTTTAAATTCATTACTAACATTAAATTAACCGAATCTTTGGTGCGGATATTCGCTGTCAGTTCTTGAATATATTTATTTTGCTGATTGATTGATTCTAATGATTTTTGAATACTTTCAGCACCTGTTTTACTCACCAAAGATAAATCCGACATTCGGTCAAGTAAGTTGTCATTATTTTTACGTGCAATGCGCAACTGTTCTTCTAAATCTTTGATGCGATTTTCGCTCGTTTGCAACGATACATCACTTTTTTGAATCTGACTATCTTTACTTCTTACTTGATCCTGATAGGTTGCATTTTTTTCTTGACATTCTTTTAACTGTGCCATGGTTTCTTCTAATGCTAAATTTTGCATTTCTTTATCAGATAATAATTTAGTAAACTTTTTTTTACCAACACAAGAAGTAAATCCAAGAATAAGTAGTAGTATCCAAGAATATTGAATAGTCGTTTTCATTTTAAAAAAGATTTATGATATGGGAATGATGAAATCAACCACAAATTTAACAGAATTTATCACTATCCCAATTGATCTAAATTAAAAATGTGAATTTATTGTTAATATCTACATATTAGTGGCTTGTTTTATTTAATTTAGAGCATACTAATTCATAATAAACTATTGAAAAATGAGAATATTACTTTTGATAATCACCTTTTGTACTTTTTCTTTTGTCCAAACAACTCAGGCACAAGTAGCTACAGAAGCACAACAACAAGCACCAAAAAGCGGAGCGGAACAATTAGAGGACGATCTTCAAATAATGAAAACCAACCTTAGCCTTTCTGCTCAACAGGTTAAAGAGCTTAGAGCTGTGAATGTTGATTTTGCTGAAAAAATGAAAACCGTTGTTTCTAAAGATAAAACAGCCATGCGTAAACAAATAATGGCTTTAAAAGCTGAAAAAAGAAAAGCGTATAAAGCCTATTTGACTCCAGCGCAGTACAAGGTTTGGTTGGAGAAAGAAAAAGGGTAATCTTTTGAAAAACACCATACAAATAACAGAACACGTTTATTTCTACGAAAATAAAGCGGAGTTGGTAAAATCTGAAACAGGAGATTTAGCTTGGTCGAATATTTTGCAGATAGTTGAAAAAGGAAATGAAAATAATCCATTAACGATTCATTTTTTGGCAAAAGACGATTATTACATGGGTAATACAATGTTAGTAGAAATGGTGGACGGCATAAAATTTGATAATCAGGAACTTATCCAAAAATTGGTATTGTTTGGACAACAAAAAGGTTGGAAACCTTCTAAAAAAGGAATGAAGATTGGTGATGGAATGAATGTTCTCCGAGCTTTAGGCTATAACGTTGACACTATTGATGCGGCTCATGAACGAAATATCCATGAGTTTTTAATAAAAAAATGACTTAGAATCTTAGTAACGAGTGAAAAATAAGTCCGTCAAGTAGACATCGAGATTTTGTGTCAAGACAAGGCGAAAAACGTAGGGATAGCCTAGCTATCACGAGGCTTTTCAACGTAGTATTGGCACAAAAGATCATAGGCAAGTTGTCGGAATTATTATTTAGTCGTTACTTAGTGCTTTGAACCAATCACCAACTCATAGGTTCTATTATTAAACACCCCCGA
>JAHDFQ010000016.1 GCA_020628085.1 Saprospiraceae bacterium | reverse complement strand
CTAATCATATTCCTATCTCTCGAAATTTTCATAACCCTTAAAAATTGATTACATGAAAAGCCTATTTTCAGTACTGCTCGTTTTAATTTTTTTCTCAAATAATATTGATGCTCAATCTATAGCTTTTACCCCTATTTTTTCAGGCTTCAACAGTCCTGTAGACATCGCTCATGCTAATGACGCTACCAACCGATTATTTATCGTTGAACAAGCTGGTCGTATTCGGATTATTGACCAAAATGGAACGACCTTATCAACCCCTTTTTTGAATATTACTGGTAAAGTATTAGATGGTGGAGAGCGAGGCTTATTAGGTTTAGCTTTTCATCCAGATTACGCTAACAATGGACTTTTCTTTATCAATTATACCAATAATAGTGGAAATACAATCATTGCTAGATATACGGTTTCATCAACTAATGCTAACATAGCGGATCCTGCTTCTGAAAAAATATTATTACAAATCAATCAACCTTTTAGCAATCATAATGGCGGATGTATCAAGTTTGGTGCTGACGGATATTTGTATATCGGAACAGGGGATGGTGGAAGTGGTGGAGATCCTGATTGTTATTCCCAAAACAACCTTGATTTGCTGGGTAAAATGTTGCGAATTGATGTCGATCAAAATATAAATACAAGTCCCTACCATGCTGTTCCTAATTCAAATCCATTTGTTGGAAATCCAGCGTATCTACCTGAGATATGGGCAACAGGCTTACGCAATCCTTGGCGATTTTCTTTCGATAGAAATAATGGCGATTTATGGATAGGCGATGTTGGACAAAATGCCTATGAAGAAATTAATTTTCAACCAGCCAATAGTACAGGTGGTGAGGATTATGGGTGGGATGTAATGGAAGGAAATCATTGTTTCGGAAGCGGTGTCGATCCCGATTGCCCAGCTGGTACTGCACCGTGTTTTGATGCCAGTTATACTGATCCTATTTGGGAAACTAATCAGAATTTTTCAACTGGTGGTTTTTCCATAACTGGTGGTTTTGTGTACCGAGGATGCAAATATCCATTATTGGAAGGATTATACATTTGTGCAGACTACGCAACCAGTAATGTCTGGACTATTGATAATACGGGGGCTTCGACATTATACGGAAATGTTGGTTCTGGTTTAAATATTTCAACATTCGGTGAAGATGAGAGCGGTGAATTATATGCCGCTAGTTTAGGAGGAACGATTTATCTAGTCGAAGAGACCACTCAAGTTATTGATTGCGCTTGTCCCGCAGATTTAATATTGAATAATGTTGTCGCTACAGGGGTGTATCAATCAGGCAGTACAATTTCGTCTAGTGGAACAGTCACAAGTGGTTCGGATGTCACATTTCAATCTAATGAAATAGACTTGTCAAGTGACTTTGAAGTAGAAAATAATGCTGCTTTTTTGGTAGAAATAGTTCCATGTACGGCACTAACTAGCAATAAGCCGACAAATTCAAAAAGTTCAGTAGAAAATAGTGAGTATAAAATGCACAAAGACGTTCAAAATAATTTTAAATTAGAGTCTCCGTCCGAAAATCAAATTGATCAAATCAAACTTAATCTGACCAAAGAAGCGGGCTTTATCCATTTTTATGTTCCTGAAATAGCTCTGGTTCAATTGTCCATTAAAGATGTAAATAATAAAACAATTGCTCGGTTAATTGAAAAAGAGCATCGACCAGTTGGAACACATTCTTGGACATTTATGACTAGTCATATTCCTACTGGAAAGTATACGTTGTCCTTGAAAATAAACCAACAACAAACCATTCAAAAAGTATTTGAAATCGAATAATCACTTTGGCTATATATTTACCCAAACCGTTTTACCCAAAATTTTTAAAAATGAAATATCTATCTACATCATTCATTTTTTTGCTCTTAGCTTTTACCGCATATACTCAAAATAATATGACACTTTTATCTAATTGGGATGGAAGTACCATTGGTTATAATGATGTTTGGGGATATGTAGATGATTATGATAATGAATATGCTATTGTGGGTACTCGTACAGACACTTATTTCATTGATATAACCAATCCTACCAACCCTATTTTTGTAGCTACTTTTACTGGGAGTTTTAGCAATGGAACAGTAAATATTGTTGGAGAAAACAATACTTGGAGAGATTTTAAAACCTTCAAACGCTTTGCTTACGGCGTTTGCGATTCTTGCAACGAAGGCTTACAGATATTTGATTTGAGTGATATTCATAACGGCAATGTGACTAAAATTAATCAAATTAACACTGTTTTTGGTTCTTGTCATAACATTTACGTTGATCCTCCAAATGGTCGATTATATGCCGTGGGAACAAATACCCAAAATAACGGAGTTCATATTTTTGATTTGGAAGCAGATCCCGCTAATCCAACTTTATTGAGTAGCGTAGCTTTAGACGGTGGATATATTCACGACATTTTTGTGCAAAATAACATAGGTTATTGTTCCTCTGGAAACGATGGTATGTTTGTAATTGATTTTACCAATCCCAATAGTCCCGTTACGATTGCCTCATTAGTTACTGGAGGATACAATCATAGTGCTTGGATTTATGAAGATGGAACAAAAATATTATACGCAGAAGAAGTACCACAGGGTCTTCCTTTAGGTGTGATAGATTTGACAAATGTTGCTAATGATGATTTAGTTATCATAAACACGTTTAGAGATGCCATTGAACCAACTGCTGATAGTGTAACTTATCACAATCCTTATATTGTAGATGATTACGCTATTATCGCTTCTTACCAAGACGGATTAACCATTTTTGACATTTCTAATCCACTAGATACAAATCGAGTAGCATTTTATGACACTTATCCCAATAATAATGACTCTTACAGTGGTTATTTAGGTTGCTGGGGATCATATCCTTTTTTGCCCTCTAACAATCTATTAGCTTCTGATCGAAGCACTGGTTTATACGTCCTTTCAACGAGTATACCGTTGACAACTGATTGTTATAACGGAACAACTGATATTTTTGAACGTGGGGTTGATTGTGGTGGGTTTTGTAAACCATGCGCTACTTGTAATGATGGAATAAAAAATGGTGATGAAGAAGATGTGGATTGTGGAGGAACTGAATGTGATCCATGTTTTTGTTATCCTACATTAAATCTTATTGGTACAGAGTCTGATACTACTCATCATTCTTATGGTACTATTTATTCAATTGCTACTGTTCCGTCCAACACCAATGTTAACTATTATGGAAATGAAATATGTTTACTACCAACTTTTGAAGTAGAACTAAATGCTGAATTCTTAGCAGATATTAGTTCCTGTACTACGCCTATTATTGCCCCAACAGTAGCCTACCGTTACTCACCAAAAGGTGAATTAATAACGTCTACAACAGATAATTCCTTTTTTGAATTGTCATATCTGAAAGGATCAGGTATATTAACTATTGAAATCAATTTACCAACAGAATATAACGTTTCCGAAACTGCTTTACAAGTAACTAATACTTCAAATCAAGTGCTGCATCAGTATAATCTAAGTAATGGATTGAATATCTTCAAGCTAAACATGAATAGATTTGATGTTGATAATATAGATTCTTTAAAGTTTAGATTATCCGATCAAATGAATTCAATGACTAAAACAATTTCGAATTAGTATAATAGATAGAAACATACTAGAGACACACTACTTATCATTTATAAAACCCAAACATGAAAAATTTTACACGCACACTAACTTTATTATTTTTTATCTCATTTTTAAATCAAATTCAGGCACAAAATATATCTGCATTGACCAACCGATATATCGTAGCCACAACCAGTGCTTCTACTTTAACGAATAAAGATATTTCAGACTTTAAAGTCACCAATACACACGTATCTAAAAGCAGTGGAATCACACATACCTACATTCAACAGCAACACAATGGTATTCCCATTTTCAATGCGGTTATGGGTATCCATGTAGATGCTGATGGATCGTTAATCAAACTGGATAATCAATTCATTTCAAATGTAGCTTCAAAAGTCAATAGCGACCAACCCCGAATAACGGCTTTAGTCGCTTTAGAAAAGGTAGCTCAACAGTTGGGTATCGAATCCGCTAATAAATTTGAAATTTTAGAGAATAGAGGAGGAAAAACAAACGAAATATTAATTGCTCCTTCCGATGTGGCTCAAGAAGATATAAAGGTGCAACTGACTTACCAACCTATATCAAAAAATGAAGTTCGATTGTGTTGGAATATGATTATTTTGGAAAAAAATGGACAGAACTGGTGGGATTTAAGAGCCGATGCCAACACAGGTGAAATTCTTCATCAATTCAATATGATGATTCAATGTAATTTTGAACATCATCACCAACTTAAAACGCACGATCATTCTCACGATTGTCACGTAAATAATAAATCACTGACTACATTTGAAAATAATTTTGTCCCCAACTCATACCGCTGCTATGATATACCTTTAGAAAGTCCAAATCATGGGGCAACTTCTATCATTGTTGACCCTGCTGATCCAATAGCTTCACCCTTTGGTTGGCACGATACAGATGGGGTTGCAGGAGCGGATGATACCACAACACGAGGTAATAATGTCAATGCACAAGAAGATCATTTTGGTGACAATGGCTCTGGTTATGCTCCCGATGGGGGCGCAAATTTAGAGTTTGATTTTACAGCAGATTTTAGTGCCTCTCCTTGTGATAGTCCTTTTAAAGATGCTGCTATTACCAACCTGTTTGTTTGGAATAATTACATGCACGATATATGGTATCAATATGGATTTGATGAAGCCAGTGGTAATTTTCAAGAAAATAATTATAATAATGGTGGAGTAGCAGGAGATCGAGTAAATGCTGATGCACAAGATGGTAGCGGTACTAACAATGCCAACTTTGGAACGCCAGCCGATGGAGCAAACCCAAGAATGCAAATGTTTTTGTGGGGAGCTGGTATTTCAACCAATACTTTTGATGTGAACTCACCTGCCTCTATTGCAGGTGCTTACGAATCCGTTATAGGTCAATTTGGTGCTCAAACGTTTAGTGTAACCGAGGAAGTCATCATTGTAGATGATGGTTCTGCTGCGCCTACAGAAGCCTGTAATGCTCTTGTCAATGGTGCTGATGTAAGCGGAAAAATTGCATTAATTGATCGTGGAAATTGTGAATTTGGAACAAAAGCATTGAATGCAGAGAACGCAGGTGCTATTGCAGTTATTATTTGTCAAAATACGGGAGATGCTCCATTTTCAATGGGAGCTGGGGCGGTCGGATCAGGCGTTTCTATCCCTAGTGTCATGATAAGTCGAAATAACTGTGATGTGATTCGAGCGCAAATACCCACTGTAAATATAACGATTGAATCGACGAATATGGTCACATCCTGTTCAGGTCGTGATGGTGATTTTGATAACGGAATTATAGCGCACGAATATGGTCATGGAATTTCAACTCGTTTGGCGGGAGGTGCAGGAAACAGCGGTTGTTTAAATACAAGCGAGCAAATGGGTGAAGGATGGAGTGATTGGTTTGGTTTGATGTTGACAATAGAACCTGGTGATGTAGGTACTGATGGACGAGGAATCGGAACATATGCAATAGGACAAGGGGTCAACGGTGGGGGGATTCGTCCTTTTCGATATTCGACGGATCTGGGTGTTAATCCGCATTCTTATGAAGATATTAATAGTGTTTCAGTGCCTCATGGAGTTGGGTCTGTTTGGTGTGCCATGTTGTGGGAAATGACCTGGGAATTAATAGCTCAACATGGTTATGATCCTGATTTATACTACGGAACAGGTGGAAATAATATTGCTATGAATTTGGTTATAGAAGGATTAAAACTAATGTCGTGTAGCCCTGGGTTTGTAGACGGTAGAGATGCCATTTTAGCAGCAGATCAAGCGATTTATGGTGGTGCAAATACTTGTTCAATTTGGAAAGCATTCGCAAAACGTGGATTAGGTTTTGGAGCAAGTCAGGGTAGTGCCAATAATTTGAATGATAGTGTGGAAAGTTATACGACTCCACCTTCTTGTATCCAATTTGTGAAAACTGCTGATAAAGTAAACGCTTCTCAAAATGAAGAGATTAGTTATACCATTTCGGTTGAGAATACTTCAAATATAACACTAAATGATGTTGTTTTTTCTGACCCAATTCCTGCAAATACGTCTGTTGTATCTGGTTCAATTAGTAACGGAGGAACTGTAAATAATGGAGTTATTAATTGGCCTAGTTTTACATTGTCTCCATTTCAAAACGAAGAAAGAACATTTAAAGTATTAGTTGATCCAAGTGTATCATCAGCTCAATATTCTATACTTGATGATGTTGAATCAGGTAATACGTTATGGACGATTACCTCTACAAACGATACTTATGGAGATTGGGTCTTGGATACTTCAAACCCTAATAGTGGAACAACGGCTTGGTACGCAAACGATGTGGGTACGAATGGAGAAAATAATGAAATGTATTTGATGTTGACGGATGCAATTGCACCAACATCAACCTCCGTTTTATCATTTAATCATTATTTTGATACCGAAACGAATTGGGATGGCGGGCGTATTCAATACTCCTTTGATGGTAATACTTGGACAAACTTTACGACTGCTGATTTTATTCAAAATGGCTACAACGGATTTGTAGATAACGACCCCAGCACCGAAGCATTTAGTGGTTTGAGTGGTGGTGGAGCAACGGCAACCTATATCAATTCAGTATTAGATTTATCCGCGTTTGATGGTCAAGTCATATCTATTCGTTTTTGGATGCACCTTGATCCAGCAACAGGTGCGGATGGTTGGTATATTGATGATATTCAAATCAATGATCTTGTTCGACGTATTCCTAATATTGCTCGAATGAATACTAGTGAACGATTAGTGTTTATTAGTCCTTTAGCTAACCCTACTTTAATTATTGATGCAGGAGATTGTGTCTTAAACGCAGACTATTCAGGAGTTTTAAGTGTCAATAGTTACCAAGTTGGAAATGTATTATCTTCTTCTGGACAGTTACAAAATGGGAATGTAACAACGTTTTCTGCTAGTTGTATCGAATTAAATGCAGACTTTGAAGTAGAATTAGGAGCAGATTTTCTAGCAGAAATTAATCCTTGTACACCATTCACATCTTCTGTTGATGCACTACAAGCGGGCGATCAATTTTCTATTGTAAAATCAGCAAAAAAAGGAATTTTAAAACTCGATGAAGATGGATTATCTGATTTGAAGATGAAGTTAACGGCTTTAGATGGTTCTAATATGATTCATCAATTGTCATCCGATCAATTACAAAAAGTTGGACAACAATATGAAATTGATTTATCCAAGTTTTTAAAAGGCGCATACTTAATTCAAATTTCAACAGGAGAGCAGACTTATACCAAAAAGATCATCATAGAGTAAATCATTATTTCAACCTCTAAATGGGATTGTGTTACTTATTTCTAGCAATTTGATATAAATGCTAAGAAAATAGTACCCAATCCCATTTATTTTTGTATTATCCCGTTTATTTTATTTGACGTTGTAATGTTCTATGAAGAAACTTGAAAGAAGTCTCACGTTGCCCTATGTGGTAGCGATTGCGATTGGGGGAATGTTGGGAAGTGGGCTATTTGTTTTGCCTGGTTTAGCAGCAGCAAAAACAGGTCCGTCAGTTTGGTTAGCCTATTTGATTGGTGCAATTTGCGTGCTTCCTGCTGCTTTATCCAAGTCCGAATTAGCAACTGCAATGCCAACGTCTGGTGGAACATATGTATATATAGAACGGGCTTTTGGACCAATGATGGGGACGATTTCAGGGATAGGATTATGGCTCTCCTTATTACTCAAAAGTTCCTTTGCATTGGTTGGTTTCGGGGCATATCTAAGTGTGTTAACCACCGTCATTCCTGTCAAATATATTTCTTTGTTGATGCTTGCCTTTATTTTAATCATCAATTTATTTGGAGTTAAAAAAGTAGGAAAAGTCCAATTAGTCATTGTTAGTCTTAGCTTAATTGGAATTAGTTTACTCTTTATTTTTGGTTTAGCAGATATTAACCCAGGTAGTTATACACCATTTTTGACTAGCGGAAATAGTGGATTATTAGCAGCAACGGGCTTTATTTATGTATCGTATGCTGGTGTGACCAAAGTAGCAGCTATTGCAGAAGAAATTAAAAATCCTGATCGCAACTTGCCGGTTGCCATGATGTCTGCTTTGTTTATTGTAGGACTAATTTATGCTTCTGTAACCTTTGTTTTAGTTGGAAATATTCCTTTAGAACAATTATCAACAGACTTACATCCTATTTATACGCTAGCAGATTCCTTGGGTGGTAAAACAATTGGAATTTTTGCTGCCGTTTTAGGAGTCGTTACCTTGTCTTCTATGGCTAATTCAGGCGTGTTGGCAGCTTCTCGCTTTCCTTTTGCCATGAGTAGAGATCAATTGCTTCCCCCGATGCTCAAGAAAGTACATCCAAAATATTTGACACCTTTTTTTACAATTATCATGACATGTGCCATTATGGCTATTGTTATATCAACTTTAGATGTTGAAAAAATTGCAAAATTGGCTAGTGCATTTAAAGTAATGATGTTTATTTTGGTGAATGCTACGGTGATTATTCTTCGTGAAACTTCTGTTCAATGGTATAAACCTACGTACAAATCTCCTATGTATCCGTTTATTCAGATATTCGGAATTATCGCAGGAATTGTCCTGCTCTCTGTTTTAGGAATTTTCGCTATGTCTGGTGCTATTGGAATTATCTTTTTTGGAATATTAATTTATGTGATTTATGGTAGAAATAAATCTCAACGAAGCGGTGTTTTGAAATTATATGGTCATCGTCCAGCTTTATATTTATTATCCAGAGGTCAAAAACGTAAACCTCGTAAAATTGAAATCAAAGATTTACCTAAATTGAGTAATACTAACTTGGATGGGACATTAGCAGACAATGCAGAAGTCGTAGTTCCACTTTTTGGAAATGAGCGTTCCCCAGAAATGTTGGTCGAAATTGGTGGTGCCTTGACCGCTAAACAAAAATTACAAGTCGTACATCTGACAGAAGTGCCCGAACAAACCTCTTTAGATGCCATAGATGATAGCGAAGTGGTCACTTCACTCAATCGACGGATTAATGCCATGTCAATCGAAAAGAGTATCGACGTAGATTTTGATGCGGCTGTAACCCATGATTTGGTAGAAACGGTTCATTCTATCAGCGATGAAACACATTGTAATTGGTTGGTTATGGGCTGGGATGGTCGATCAAGCGCAGAGGTTTTATTTATTAGAAATCCATTGGGCTGGTTGGTACGACACATCAATAGCAACTTTGCTTTGTTTAAAGATAATGGTGTCCGATATATTCGACGAATTTTAATTTGTTTGAGACCTCAAAAAAATGATCTTACTTTTATTCAAGTTGCGATACAAATTGCGTCTTTTTATAATGCTGAATTGACTTTAATGCGTGTTATAACCAATCAAGATCAACCCAAGGATACTATTTTAAAGGAATCAGAACAACTCATTCAGAATAGCGGCGCAGACATTAATTTAATTTTAGTGGAATCTAATGATGCTCCTAAAACGATTATTGCGGCTTCTGCAAGTTATGATCTCTTAGTGATTGGTACACCCAACGATGCTAATTTTAAAAATGTTTTATTTGGTAATAGAGATAAACTAGCGGAAGGAGCGGCCTGTTCTGTTTTGCGTTTGACTTTGAAGTAATCGTTTAGAACTTATTATTTTAAGTAGCGTTTACGTAATAAAAATATTAGAATTAGTGTCAGAAGAAGAAAATACGAACAACGCAGTACCATCGGAGGTTTTTGTACCGATTCAAATGGAGATTTCTGTTTTACAACAAATGTTAAACGAACTCGTCGAAGCTACTTTTTTTAAAGGTGTAACCAATACCACACCCAACTTTAATGTCCATATTTATCGAACAGGTGATATTCAATTAACCAGTTCAGACCATGTAATTGCCTATCAGCTTCCATTAAATATTGATATTACAAAAGGTAAATGGAACGCTCAGGGAACGCTAATGATGTCATTTGACACAGAAATAAATATTCTAACCAATTGGGAACTCAAAACTAGAACAAGACTACATCAGTATCATTGGATAGCAAAACCTAAGTTGGATATAGGTTTCGTGAAAATACCCATTCAATTTATATTAGATACGATCATTAAATCTTCTAAAAATCGTCTAGAAGACCAAATTGATGAAAAAATCCAATCTAAAACGGCACTCAAATATAAAATTGAAGAACTGTGGAATATTGGGCAGCAGCCACTCAAAATACATCCTAAATATCCCGTCTACTTAATTTCAGATACGCAAAAAATTCAAACTGCACCTTTTAAAACGGTTGATAATCAACTGAATATCGGTATTTTTCTTTCTAGTTACACATCTATTTACGTTGGTGAGTTACAACAATTGAACCGTCAACAACCAATTCCGGCCTTTATTTCTAAAGATATAGATGCCGATACGTCAGTGATTCAGTTGCCTGTTTCAATTCATTATGAAGCCATTGAAAAATATGGAATGGAGTTTTTAAAGAATAAGGAGTTTGATCTTAAGGGGAAGAAAATACAAGTAGAAAGGTTCAAAATTAAGTCTTTAGATCAAAAAATTGACGTTGAATTAGTCATATCGGGGGAATTAAACGGTACTGTTTTTATAGAAGGAACACCTACCATCGACCATCAAAAAAATAGATTGGTTGTGGATAATTTGTCATTTGATTTTAAGACTAAAAATCTAATTCATAAAACGGCTGCTTGGTTACTTAAAGGTGAGGTGCTGAAAATTATTCAAAAAAACCTAGATGTACCGCTAGATGAAAAATTGGTCTTACTTAAAAATATCATCAACCAACAGATCAAAGAAGCAACGTCAAATATTAAATTAATCCAATTAGATAGTATAATTAAAATACTGAATATCAATAGGTTAGAGTTTGGGTCGGATAACATTGAAACCTACTGGGAGGCAGAGGTAGATATTAATGCTCAACTCAAAAAGTAAAATTTATAAATGGATTATTTCCGTTTCATTTGCTCGTTGATCTTTACAACCATTTCTTTAACAGGATAATTTTCTTCAGAAAAAACATGCGTTTTACCTTTTCGTTCTTGAACCACCAATAAATAAGTTGTGTCTTTAATAATTTGAGCACTGATGTGTGAAGCCTGTAAATCTTGATGCAAATAAACACGACTAATATCATTAAATGGAATATCATTTCCCGAAAATTGAATGCTATTTTTATGTAAAGTCACATCATCAATTCTCATATAATTGAGCGTACTAAAAATGGTAATTCCAATCAATAACAAAATTCCAAACCAAGACAGCATTTCACCAACTTTTTTC
The DNA here is from genome assembly GCA_020628085.1 of Saprospiraceae bacterium. Classification (GTDB taxonomy): domain Bacteria; phylum Bacteroidota; class Bacteroidia; order Chitinophagales; family Saprospiraceae; genus JAHDES01. Next base: position 33,711 of record JAHDFQ010000016.1, on the reverse strand, counting down.
AGATTTCGGTTTTCGTATGCTACCTCTTTTTTATTAATAAAAATGGCAATGCCTATAAGAAGGAGAGTAGCGATTAGCGGAAGCAACACATTGGTAAATAAACCGATTCGTTGCGCTTCAAAAATTAGTGGTTCGTTCATATTATAATAAGATTAAAAAGCCCTTTTTGAAAAGGATCAAAAAGGGCTTTCGTATTATTAAAGATAGTCATTAAAGATAATCTTACATCATTCCTGGCATTCCGCCTGGCATTCCACCACCTGGCATTCCGTGCCCGTGATCGTCAGCAGATGGCATATCATTGATGACACACTCCGTTGTTAATACCATAGAAGCAATAGATGCTGCATTTTCTAAAGCAACACGAGTTACTTTAGTTGGATCAATAATCCCTGCTGCTTTCAAGTCTTCAAATTTATCATCTTTAGCGTTGTAACCTTTGTCACCTTTAGCCGCTTGTACCTTATTGAAAACAACAGAACCTTCAACACCTGCATTTTCAGCAATCGTACGCAATGGTGCTTCTAAAGCTTTACAAACGATTTGAATACCAATGGATTGATCTTCGTTTTGACCTTTCAAGTTCTTGATCGCAGAGATCGCACGAACTAAGGCTACACCACCACCTGCAACAATACCTTCTTCAACAGCGGCACGAGTAGCATGCAAAGCATCATCTACACGGTCTTTCTTTTCTTTCATTTCAACCTCAGTTGGTGCACCAACATATAATACAGCAACTCCACCAGCTAATTTAGCTAAACGTTCCTGTAATTTTTCACGGTCATAATCAGAAGTAGTTGCTTCAATTTGTTGTTTGATTTGAGCAATTCTTGAATCAATCGCATCTTGTCCACCAGCACCATTAACAATAGTCGTGTTATCTTTGTCAACCACGATTTTTTCACAAGAACCTAAGTGATCTATTTCTGTATTTTCAAGTTTATAACCCTTCTCTTCAGAGATAACAGTTCCACCAGTTAAGATCGCAATATCTTCCAACATAGCTTTACGACGATCACCAAAGCCAGGAGCTTTGACAGCTACTACTTTCAGTTGTGCACGTAGGCGGTTGACGACTAATACACCTAATGCTTGAGACTCTATGTCTTCCGCAATGATTAACAACGGACGACCAGTTCCAACTGCTTTTTCCAAAATAGGAACGATTTCTTGCATGTTAGAAATCTTCTTATCATGGATCAATACTAAAGGATTTTCATACTCACTAGTCATATTCTCTGTGTTGGTCACAAAGTATGGAGATAAATATCCACGATCAAACTGCATACCTAACACTTCCTCAACGTAAGTGTCAGTACCTTTTGCTTCTTCAACCGTAATTACACCATCTGTAGAAACACGTTCCATTGCATTGGCAATTAAAGAACCGATTTCGTTGTCGTTGTTAGCAGAAATAGCACCTACTTGACGGATTTTCTCATAATCGTTTCCGATTACTTCAGTTTGTTCTTTTAAGTTTTCGATTACTGCTTTTGTAGCCAAGTCGATTCCTCTTTTCAAATCCATAGGATTTGCTCCCGCTACTACATTTTTAAGACCAGCTGTAACAATCGCTTGTGCTAAAACAGTAGCCGTTGTTGTTCCGTCACCTGCTAAATCAGCAGTTTTAGAAGCAACTTCTTTTACCATTTGAGCCCCCATATTCTGTACTGGGTCTTCTAATTCAACTTCTTTGGCGACTGTAACACCATCTTTAGTGATAACTGGTGCACCAAAGCTTTTTTGAATTACAACATTTCGTCCTTTAGGACCTAGTGTTACTTTAACAGCATTAGCAAGTGCGTCGATACCTGCTTTCAGCTCGTTTCTTGCATTTGTATTGAAGCTAATTTGTTTAGCCATAGTATTTAAAGTTAATTTAATTTAAGAAATAAGAATCTAAAAAAATTAGACTGATTAAAGAATAACTAAAATGTCATCTTCTCTCATTATTAAATAATCTGATCCTTCATAGGATAGTTCTTGACCTGCATACTTTCCGTAAAGAACTGTATCACCTTTTTTTACCGTCATTTTGATACCATCTTTTCCTGGTCCAACTGCAATGACTTCCCCTTTTTGTGGTTTTTCCTTTGCGGTGTCAGGGATAATGATTCCTCCCTTCGTTTTTTCCTCTGCGGAAGCAGGCTTAACAACCACTCTGTCGTTGATCGGCTTCATACTTTTGTTAGGTTTTGAATATTAAAATTAGAAAATATTATTATGTGTAAATGCTGTTATGAGATAAGAAGAATCACAAAACAACACCATTACTTCATCATTCTTTATGCCAATAGATATTTACTGACATATTTTCAGTTCGAAGCGCAAATGTAGCTTTTTTTAACTACAAATAAGCTTTTTCTTTCATTAAATATGGCAGTAAGATAAGCTATTTTGTCATGTTCTGAAGTTGACTGTTTTAAACTCAAAATAATGTAAAAGTGACAGGAAATATAGGTAGATGTAGGGTCAATTTATCTCATCAATATGTATGTCGTAACTATTGTAAATCAATTATTTATAGAAAATTATGTAGTTTTTTGGTATGGTTTTAGAGCCTTTTATTTGATATAGTTGACTAAAAATAAATGCTGTTTATCACAATGTATAATTGAATGTTAAACAGCTTGGTATAGAAATACGCGCACTTTGGCAGTTCTACTAAATTTTGTAGACTTTATTAAAAATGCTTTTATGAACAAGCTCTTTACACTTACAAAGATTATTTTACTATTTAGTTGGGTATCTTTATCGAATCTTTATGCACAAAATAACCTTGATGTTACCTATTCTGGTATTGATGGTGTGCCTACTTTTCTAAACGTATGTGGCGATCCTGATGATGTTATTGTGACAATTCAAACATCAGGTTTTTCTAGTGAAATTAGGTCAAATATTCAAGCAGAATTAAATCTCTTTAAAGGAATAGAATTCGCTTCACTCGATGCTGCTAACACTTCAAATGGTGTCCAAATTTTGGATGATTCCGATCCTACGAAGCCTGTTTTTTCCATTCCTGATTTAAGTCCTTCTGCTACAAATGAAGTAAATATTGCTTTTTCCATTGTTGCTAAATGTGGTATTGTTGATACTCTGGAAAACAACAATGGTGCTTTAGTATTTGATACTTGGAATCTAAGTTATGATTTGGGTACAGAAGCTCAATTAGACGAAGTGTCAACCATAGAATATAGAAATGCTTTGGCAATTTCCTTTTTTACAATGGAAATTGAACCTAATATGGATGCTTTAAAAGTTGGTGATTGCTTTGACCGAAATGTATTGATTTCAAACAGTGCCTTGGATGGATTTGTCGATCAAGTCAGCTATCAAAATATTCAAGGAAATGGAATTTATATAGAAAGTATTTCTGCCAACGGGAGTTTAATACCGATCACTAAATCCCTTGGAATGGATGGAGACACTATCCTTGAATCGACTATCAATGGGACGCTTTTTGAATCAAATACTTCTGGTCAAAATACTGGGAACACGGATTCCTTTTTTGATCCTGACGAGACATTGACGATCACAGAACGTGTGTGTATCGTATCTTGTGATGATGATCGAAGTAGTTTGCATACCACGACTTGGGGTTGTGATGAAGAAGCATGTAGTGAAAGTTTTGTAGATGATTTTATACAATTAGGCGAAGGAAATGCCAATGCCATTATCAATGAATCACAACTCATTCCATCAGAAACTGTTGGTTATTGTCAACAGGGTAGTACGAGTATTAATTTTTCTAATGATGGTTTTGAATTAGATGAAGGATTTGGAACAATGTTAGATGTGGTTGTAGGAATTGGTATGGGGTCAGGGTTTCAGTTATCAGATGGAGGTTACAACGCTAATGAAATTATTATTGCAGGTATGTCTATGCCACTTAATGCGGCATTGATTGACCTAGGAGACTCAGATATTTTCTTGACTGATGTTGACGGCGTTGGTGGTTTAACGGATGCTGATGGAGATGGCTATTTTGATGATTTACCAATTGGTGAATCCATAGATGTTACTTTGGTTTATGATTTTGATTGTTCAACGGCTGATTCAACAGAAGAAAGCTGTTTTAATGACAAAAGTACCTTCTTTTCTGCGAGTATAGATTATACGACACTTGGTTGTAAAGAAACAGTCAACAAATTTGACAACGCCTACCTTAGAATTTCAAATAATAATTCAGAATTAGAAAATTTTTCTACACCTGATGCGTTTGCTGATGGCGAAGTATTTTATATTACACATTTTGAGTCGAGAAGCATCCGTGAATTTGAACGTAATTGTGGGGGTGATGACCTTTTGATTGCTACAATTGAACTTCCTACGGGTATCAATGCTGCATTTGGAGAAATAACGTTGATTAAAAATGAATCTTCTACTCCAATGACTATTATTGATAATGCAGTGGATGGATCGACTTGGACGGTTACTTTTGATACTTCCACAGAAGATTTTATCAATGGAAATTACGAATTAGAAATTGGATTAAGTGCAGACTGTGATGCAGAAATAGGAACATTAGATATTCCATTTACTTTTGAATTTTATTGTCCGACTTGCGATTGCAAACACCTCTGGTATTGTGCTGATTTACCTGGACCTTTTATTCATAAAGAAGTACCGCCTTGTCCTGATGACCCTAATTTGATTTGTCAACAAGGACTGAAAACCACCAGTTTTGAAGTTAATCGAAGTACATTTGGTTTTACAGATAATTCTTACACCATTCCGTTTAATGAAAACAATGCGAACAAAAAAGTAGCTGTATCATGTGATTCGGTAGAAATGTTGATAACAACGGAAGTCGGCGAATCACCGATTGTAGATACTTTTGGTTTTGTAATTAACTACTCTAATATAGATGGTACAGATTCGGCAGACGAAATATTTCTTTTTGGTGAAGGAGAATTAGAAATTATCAAAGGAGGGTCAACCTTTAACTGTCCTGTTACTACACAAAACTTAGCAGTTGAAAATGACCTTGGTTTTAAAACAGTTCGTTTCCAATTTACAGATTGTCTTTCCACTCTTGGTATCACATTAGACCCAGGCGATCAAGTTAATTTCAGAGGTGATTTTGCTGTTAATCCAGAAGGTCCATATGTTGTTCAGTTTAAAAAAGTTCCTAATTTTAGAGCTTTCGGATATTCTATTGAAGAAGGGATAGAAGCAGCGTGTGAAAGTTTTGGAGATATTTTTACTGTTGCTCAAACCAATACATTATTTTCCTTCCCAAATAGCAACAATTTCCCAGAAGGTTGTGAAGAAACCTTTTTAGATTATCGTATCATTTCAGTTTTTAATGGCTTTGATGAGCAATATGGTGAGGAGCAATATCCGTCTATTAAAGTAGATTCGATTGCTTTTGAATTTGATCCAAATGTCCTTATCGGCTTTGATGTATTTGAACCAGAAGTATCTATACCAGGTCACCCTATTCATGGGAATGATTATTTTCCTGTTACTTCCTTTGAAGAATTTACAAACGGGCAATATATCGCTTATTTTGATACACTAAATATCGTCCCTTCATTAAATCAAGTACGCTCTTACTCATTTAGTTTTAGAGTACGAGCCGTGCCCAATTGTCAATCTACATTAAGCAGTTCTGAAGGAACAAATGTTTATAATTTCGATCCTACAGTCTATTACCAAAATAGATATTATGCTAATTTTATTGGTGATGATTCTTGTGTAGAATTTCGAGAAGAAAACGTTCAAAACGATATTCAATATACCGAACCACCTGAGTTTAGCTTTAATCCTATTACGAATCCTGATTTATTATTATCCACCGACACAGCAGTTTGGACAGTTCAGCTATGCAATACATCGTTTGAGGCTGATGCAGGTTTAACTTGGTTTGCAGTAGATAACTTAGCAGGAAATATCGAGGTGGTAGGTTTTGAAGATATTAGTTCACCCGATTCTGTTCAAGTATTAGACTTTGAGCAATACGGATCAGAAGGAAATAATTATTTTGCTTTTGCCAACGGGGTTACGAGAGCAAATGGGCTAAATACAGTAGACCAAATTTGTAACACTATTCGGATCAAAGCTATTCCAATTCAATGTGGATCTTTGGATTTGAATGTAAGCACTGGTTGGAATTGTTTGCCTTACAGTGAAACGGATTGGACACCAGAGAATTATCCGCCTTGTACTGATTTGAATATTCCGTTATCCATTACCACACTTGACCCGTTTTTAGAAGCCAATTTGGTCGATCAACCTACTGAAAGTGTTGATCTTTGTGAACCAGTAGAATTGACTGTTTTAGTCAGAAATGAAGATGTTGGTTATGCTTATGATATTAAAACTCAAATTTATGTACCATTAGAAGGAGCTACTTTAGTTCCCGGTAGTGTTGAATTTGCTTATCCTTCGGGTGCGGAATTTGTTCCTGCTGGTGATCCTACTTACGTGAGTTCCTCTCCAAGGGGCGATTTATACGAATTTGATGATTTTTCATTATTAAATACCTATTTAGATCAAAATGGATTACAAGGTTTTAGTCCTGCTAATCCAACAGATAGTAATGAATTTAGAATTCGTTATGAAATCATTACAGATTGTGATTTCATAGGAAATTCATTGTCTTATTACGGTTTTCAAGGTCTAAAAGTGTGTCAAGATTCTTCCAATTTAGAAATTGGAGAATCACTACCTATTTCTATTACAGGTAGTGCGGCAAATGAAGGAAAATTGTATGATATTGCTTTATCCTCAAGTAGTCAATTAGTATCAGAAATGAATACTACTTTAGAAATTGGAATCACTAATTTAACCGATATCGCTTCTTCCTCAACAGAAGATTTTATTTCGTTTACCTTACCAATGGGCGTTATATATGTGCCTAACTCAACAGCGGTAATTAGTCCTGCTTCTTGGTTGTTGGGTGAACCAGAAATCCGAATGAATAATGGTGTAAATACATTAATCTGGAATATGCCAGATGGTTTAGTTCAAGGTAGTGTAGCCCAGTTGAGTTTTGAAGTTGCTTCGCCTGTATTTGATTGTTCAGAAACTGGTGTTGATGCTCAATTAGTAACGATTGGTGCGACAACATTTAATTGTGTAACTCAAAATGATGATTGTACGAGTGGTGAAATTACCTCTACTAATGGTGCGGATTTAGTTAGTGTTCCGATTAGTGCAGGCTTATTTACTATAGATATTCAGTCAGCAACGAGTATATGTTCTGGTGTAAATGAAGAAGTAGTAACTGTAAATGGTTTGATTCAAGTTGGTTCTCAGGCTATTCCTATGGGGACTTTCGATATAGACTATTTTGTTGATGAAAATGGAAATGGTACGCTTGATGCTGGAGAACAACAATTGGATGATTATCAAATAGAAGGCCCCATTGATGCGAATACAGCAATACCATTTTCACATGAATTTACAGTAGCTTCCACACAAGTTTGTTCAATTTTATTTAATGTAGATTCTTCTGATTTATTAGACTCTGAATGCGGACAATTTGAATTTATTTTAGATACACCTGTCTTACAAAATAGCGGTGAAAACCTAGTTGCTTGTAATTCAGATTCTAGTTTTGAAGCTGTGCTTGGGGATGCAAATTGTGAAAATAGCGATTTTAGCTATTCTTGGACGGCAATCCCTGCAAGTGCAAATGTATTTATTAGCAATCCTTCAATTTTACAACCTACCATTTCATTTGATCCAAGTTTAGTTACATCATCTGAACTGCTTTTTGTGCTTGAAACAGCTCGTTTAAATTGTGGTTTTTCAAGAGATACCGTTGTTGTTACTTTATCTGATGCTACGAATCCTATTGTATTGGACGTAGATACGAATCTTAGTATTTGTGCAAATGACGATGTTCTGATATCGGCTTCTGGTGCTGAAAATTATACTTGGATAAATTCAGTTACACAAGAAGTGTTATCCACGGAAGCTACATTGACATTAAATACAACAGAAGCAATTAATATTGAAGTTACGGGATCAACAGCAGGGTCTTGTGATTCAAAAGAAGTGATAAATGTTACGATTGATACTTCTACAAATTGTGATGATCCATGTATTTCGCCTGAGGTAGATTATATCGTTACCATTCCTTCAACATGTGGAAATGCAGCAGGTGAAGCGACTATTTTTATAGATGAACCGTTAAATTATACGTTTACTTGGACGCCTGATCTTGGTGTTGGGGATAGTAATAGTAGAACGGAGTTACCCTTAGGTGGTTACACGATCAATATTTCTGAAATTGGAAATGAAACGTGTTTTACTGAAACTTTTGTGCTGATTACAAATACAGATGGAGCCGTAGCAAGTGCTACAACACAGCCTTCTACTTGTAATGCTGCCGATGGAAGTGTTATTTTGACACCCGATGATTATGATTATGTTTGGGAAGATGGAAATACAGATGCTGAACGTTCAGATTTAAGAAGCGGTGTTTATTTTGTAACTTTTACTGATCCAACGAATCCAGATTGTGAAAATGTTGTTGAAGTCGTAATTGACGAAGATAATCCGCTTGAGGCAGATGCCACTATTTCAAATAATCCGTCTTGTGATGGAGCAGATGGCGCAGCAAGTATAAGTGTCACAGGAGGTAGCGGTGATTATGAATATATATGGGAGGATGGAGTTACAGGTAGTGAACGAACGGATTTAGCTCATGGGATTCATAGAGTTACGATTACTGATCTATCAGAAACAGGTTGTGCATTGCCATTTTTATTTGTGCTAGCTGCCGATGTTCCAATGGCAACAGTAGTTCTAACGGAAGTGAATGATGTTTCTTGCCCTGGTGCAAATGATGGAAGCGCATCTATTGAAGTGACATATGCAGATGATTTTGTAGGAGTGGCGGATACTATTTTAACCAATAGTTTTGAAAACTTCACAAATGGGAATTTATCAGCAGGAACATACTGCTATTTAATTGAAAACGAGGATGGTTGTACCGCAGGAGGTGATTGTTTCACTATAGAAGAACCTGATTCATTATATATTAGCTTTGAAGTGACGCCTGCCTGTAATGATGCTGGAACGGTTTCATCTATTGTATACGGAGGAACAAGTCCTTATACATTTGACTGGGCTGACCTTACGGAAGGAGAAGATACAAATGACCGAACAGGTTTAGTTGCTGGAAATTATCAAGTTATTGTACAAGATTCAAACGCTTGCGAAACCGATTCTTTGGATATATCTATTCCTGAATGTAATGAAATTCCAGCTTGTGGGATTTTATCAAATAGTGATACTCTATCAATAGCACTAATGAATTGTGAAGGTTCTTCGGATATTTGTTTACCCATTTCAACAACCGATCTTGAAGAATATGACCTATCCATAAATGGAGTTTTGTTAACTGAAACCCCAATTCCATGTGATTCTATTTCTAGTGTTGCATATGATTTTCAGATGTTGGCTGGTCAAGGCGCACAAGGACCTTATGACCTGACCAGTTGGATGGTCAATGACTCTACATATACAGGGTCTTTTGAGAATCTAATGGATTTGGTGGATATTATGAATACGAATGATCCTAATGGAAATTGGATGCTAGGCAATAATAATCTATTGATTACAGGTGGAGATTCAGATAACCTTTATGGTGATTTGAACATTAATGTCACGCTTTTTAATGTTGATGCGACTATTGAACCAGATACCGTAACAGCATTTCTAGGAAGTGCAATTACATTGGATACTGGATTTTATGAATTGGTGTTAAGTAATCCTAATATGGCTTGTATTGATACGATGTATATAAATATTTCGTGTGGAATGGATGTTAATTGTGACTATTTTAACGGACAAGATTCTGCAACCGTTTTTGTCGCTTCTTGTGAAACTGGTTTGGGTGAGTTTTGCATTGAATCCATTAGTCCTGAGGAAAGAGCAGGCTATCAAATATTTGTGGATAGTTTGCCGTATGATGGACTAGTTGGTGGTTGCTTAAATGATACCTTACGTGCGTATGACTATGTTGGAATTGATGCCATTAGCCCCACGTTTAATTTGGGAACTTGGGAGGTCAACGATACAATGTATACAGGTGAGACATTCAATTCTGTTGACGAACTAGTAGCATTTATGAACAGCGTTGATACTACGAGCAACTGGGTCAATGTACCTTCAGAATTCAAAATAGAAGGTGGAAACTATGATCTAAATGACTATGGAGATATACGAATCATTGATCCAAATACGCTAGAAGAATTTACGATTGCTGAAGCTATTCGTATTGATCCAGCAGCCATTTATATTGAATTGACTTTGGGTGAACATGAAGTAGTCATTATTGATACATTGACTAGCTGTCCCGATACCATATATGTGGATGTTATTGATAATCCAGATTTAAATTGTAATACCATTACTGATATTATTGTTCCAACAGACACAGTCAAATACATCATTAATCCAAATGGTTTAGACGTTCAAGGCGATACGTTAACAATTACTAATGTTTGTGAAGAAAATTTAAGTGGTGCGGTTGATTTTATTTTAGATAGTTTATGTATTTCTTACGCTGGGGTTGCACTAGGGCAAGACACAGCATGTATTGAAATATGTGATGAACTCGGTATTTGTGATACTTTATTTTTTGATATTACCGTTGTTTCTGACCCATCTTTTATTGTGGATACTATATTCGTCAATCAAACAGATACGTTCTGTTTGGATACCACTATTTTCTTAGGCAGTAATTTTACCATTGAAGACTTCTGTCCTGAAGGACAAGATGGAAACGTAGATTTCTTTATTGATCCAACAACCTATTGTATTGAATATACTGGTTTAGAAATTGGACAAGATTCTGCTTGTATACAACTATGCGATGACCTTGGATTCTGCGATACAATATATTTCGATATTTTCGTATCTGATTTTTCAGATCAACCTATTGCCAATGATGATGTAGATACGACGATCATCAATACGCCACTCATTATCGACATTAAACAAAATGATACTTTATTAGGGTTAATAGATACTGTCTATATTTCCGAAGAGCCTTTGTATGGAGAAGTGACTATAAATTTAGATTGTTCGGCAACTTACAATCCTGATGAGGGGATTTGTGATATTGAAGACCAATTTACTTATGTTATTTGCAATGAAAATGGTTGTGATTCCGCTTCTGTATTCATCTACATAGATTGTCAAGGTGAAATCATTATTTATACCGCCGTTTCACCAAACGGAGATGGTTCAAATGATACTTTCTTTATTGCTGGAATAGAATTTTATCCTGATAGTCGACTTATCGTTTTCAACAGATGGGGTAATGAAGTATTGAATAGAATTGGTTATGAAAATGATTGGAACGGTACTTGGGATAACAATAAAGTACTACCAGATGGAACCTATTTCTATCTTCTCCAGCTAAACGACGGAACAAGTCGAACCTTTAAAGGATACCTAGAACTGTATCGATAAAATTATTCCCCCTCTAAATTTGTAAATGTATTGAGCTATATATTATGCACTAGCCAACCTTCGGGTTGGTCTAGTGCTTTTTTATTTTAAAGCTTTTAAAATCTAGATCCAATAGGTAAATAACCCTCAATCAAAAACTGGTTTTAAACTTTTTAAAAATAAACATAAATTATTTTGGCTAAATGCGACACTAAAAGAATTATTAAGTTGAACAAATTTATTCTCCCTCTGTATTTTATTGTAGAAATACTCTAGTTGAACCCATATCTTGATTCTTTCCTTCGTCAAGGTAAAACTCCAATAGTTATGTTCCGCTATTTCCTTTTAACAACCTTAACTTTTTTTATTCATCCATTATTAGCCCAAAATGAAGATGATTGTAGTTGTGGGAACGAATCAATTACTTTATGTTATCTTCCAGATGAAGTATACTGTATAAGTGATCTTGATGCATATGGTTGTGGATATGCCTTAGATGGTTATCACATGCTTAATTACCTTACTCCTAAATTAGAATCTTCAGAAAATTTTGGATCCGAAGGTATTTTAAATTGTCCCATTGATCTAAATGCTTTAAAAGAGACAATTACTGTTGATTATATCGAACAACAACAATGTGACATTATTTTTATGGGAAATTTTACGCTTGACACTCTCACTTTTCAAGTTAACACTACTCTTACTTCTATTTCAGATAATATTTTGAATAGTATCAGAACCTGGTCGCTTAAATGTGAGACAAATTTAGTCATCACTACACAGGCAGAATCTAGAATCTGGGGATACGAATTTGAAAACATTAATGTCAATCCTAATATTCCGAATCCAAATGTTGATAATATATCCATTTTTGATGGACCTTTCGGAAATGTAACGACTTTCAATCAAGGTGGTCTATTTCAAGGCGTCATAGTTGAACAACCAGCAACAGGTTTTACAGTTCTAGGCTTGGATAGTAACGATTCACCAACGATGGGTATTGATCTGTTGACTAACGATATTATATTAGGGGATATAGGAATTTTTTGTGGTGGTGGCGCTGGTGAAATTTCTGAAGGTGCAACTATTCAAAATAGTAACGATCAATTGGTTTGTAATATATTCGCACTAGGATGTACGATTGCTAGTGGTAATGCGGTGCAAGTAAATCCTATACTTTGTTTTGGAGATACCTATATCTTACCTAATGGTGAAGTAGTCAACGAATCAGGTGTTTATTTCGATACTCTCACTGCAAGTAATTTATGTGATTCTATTATCATCACCAATTTAGAATTTAATGATACTCTAAGAACAGATTTAGTCTACCAAGGGTGTCAGGGAGATGGATATGAAGTCGTAGTGAATAGTACCACTTATAATGAATTTAATCCCTCTGGAATAGAAAGTCTAATTTCTCTAGGCGGTTGTGATTCTATTTTACGAATAGATTTAAAGTATTTTGAAGACAATTTTGAACAACTTGATTATAATGTTTGTGAAGGTACTGATTTTGAAGTATACATAGGAAATGAAACCTTTAATGAAAACAATACTTCTGGTGAGGTAACTTTACCTAATATAAATGGTTGCGACTCAACCATTATCGTGAATATTAACGTTATAGAACCGTTTAGTTCAACTAAATTTGAACGTATTTGTGAAGGGGAGTTTATAACTATCAATGACATCAATTATCAAAGTGCAGGAGTAGACACATTATTTTTGGTCGATCAGTATGGTTGTGATTCTTTAGAAATAATCCAAATTGAGTTATTTGATAGACCTCCTAATTACCAAATTCAATCACCGATTACTGTTAATATCACCGATAGATCATACATGCTAAATATACCAATAGAAAATAATGAGCAAATAATATGGACACCACAAGAATTAGTTTCCTGTACAAATTGTAGTTCAACTACACTATTACCTAAGGAGGATTTACGACAACTTAATTATGAAGTTATAGATACGAATGGTTGTTCAAATATCTATACACTTGATATAGATTATCGATGTCCTATATATTTTCCCAATGTTTTGATTCCGTTATCAAATATTAGTGAGAATGCACAATTTAAACCTTTTACTCCTTGTACAAACCTTGAAAATTATTCTATGAAAATATATGACCGCTGGGGTGGTATCGTCTTTGAATCTAATGATCCTGAAAAGGGTTGGAGAGGAGGGCTTGACGTTGGAGAAAAAGTGAACGCAGGAGTTTATGTTTATTTGGTTAATTTGACTCTTTTTGGTAATGACATCGTTGAATCTGGTGATATAACAGTGTTGTATTAGTCTACTCAACTTCATGCTTTTTTTGTTTTGCCTAGAATTAAGTTACAATAGGTTAATAATTTTGAATTTTAATTGAAAGAGGTTATTTTGTATATAGAATTGAAATTTAACTACAATGTAAAGCGATTACAATCTAAAATTATGATACGATTATATACATTTATACTCATCTGTTCAGTCTTTGAATTATCAGCACAAACGATTAGTCCTTTTATTCACATCGACCAATTTGGTTATCTCCCTAATGCAACAAAAGTTGCTGTTTTATCCGATCCACAAGTAGGTTACAATGCCAACCTTGCTTATAATCCATCAGCAACTTTAGAAGTCCGAAATGCTATTGACAATAGTATAGTCTTAACTGTAAGTCCAACGGCGTGGAATAGTGGTGCAACTGACAGTTCATCAGGTGATCGTGGATGGTGGCTTGACTTTTCTAGTCTGACAGACATCGGAACGTATTATGTTTTTGATGTGGCGAATAATGAACGGTCAGGTGATTTCAAAATCGGTTTAGATGTGTACAATGATGTTCTAAAAACGGCAGGGAGAATGTACTTCTACAACCGTTGTAATTTTGAAAAAGCCGCTCCATATGCAGAAGCTGGTTGGACAGATGGAAATAATTTTAGTCAGGATTTTAGTTGTAAATATATTTATGATTCTAATAATTCCAGTTTGGAAAAAGATCTGTCAGGTGGTTGGTTTGATGCCGGTGATTACAATAAATATGTGACCTTTACACATTCTGTCATTCATGATTTATTGGCCGCTTTTGAGGAAAATGAACTTGCTTTTGATGATAATTGGAATATTCCAGAATCAGGAAATGGAATTCCTGATCTTTTAGATGAAGTTCGCTGGGAATTAGAATGGTTGTTGAAGATGACCAATCCCGATGGTTCAGTTCACAATAAAGTGGGTAGTAGCAATTACAGTGAAAATACATCAGCACCTCCTAGTTTAAATGTCGATCCTCGTTATTATGGCCCGACTTGTAGTTCTTCATCTATTGCAGTTGCTAGTATGCTTGCTCATGCTGCCAGAGTATATGCCACAATTGATGCTTCTTTTGCTACTGTTTTAGAAAATAATGCTATTGCTGCTTGGAATCATGCCTTAACCTTTGCCAATTCAAATAGTTTTGAAACCGATTGTGATGACGGTAGCATCGTGGCGGGTGATGCCGACTGGGATGTGGCTATTCAAAAAGAAGGACTATTAACAGCTGCGGCACATTTATTGGAATTAACTGGAAATACAACTTATAGTACTTATATTAATAATAATATTTCAGATGCTGAATTTACAAGTACAGGGTCATGGTCCGCTTATAAATTGTCATTGTATGATGCCATGCTCATGTATGCCAACCATCCTAATGCTGATCCTTCTATTGCCAATAGTATAAGAGTGAATTTTGCAACTGACGCTTCCAATAATTGGAATGGATATTATGGATTTATAGATAATGATTTGTATCGAGCTTTCATGCCTACTTGGAGTTATCACTGGGGATCAAATAACCCTAAAGCGAGTTATGGTTCATTAAATTATTTACTAAATAAGTATAACATAAATCCTTCGTCTGCAAGTGATTATAAAATGAAATCTGAAGAGTTATTGCATTACTTTCATGGTGTCAATCCGTTAGGAATTGTATACTTATCCAATATGTATACAGAAGGAGGTGATCGCTGTATTAATGAAATTTATCATACTTGGTTTAATAACGGAACGGATTGGGATAATGCCCTAACATCTTTATATGGTCCAGCTTCTGGATATGTGGTAGGTGGCCCCAATAGTTCCTTTTCAGTAGGGAGTATAAGTCCACCTTCAGGTCAACCTAATCAAAAAAGCTACCTTGACTTTAATGATGGATTTCCGAATAATTCTTGGGAACTGAGCGAACCAGCTATTTACTATCAAGCAGCTTATATTCGTTTACTAGCGAATATGGTGGATGCTTCGGTAACTACTTCTACCCAAATCGGTCTAAGCCCAAACTGTATCGAAATTTTCCCAAACCCAACAAATGACTATTTTGTGATTAAAGGGGATTTATCCAACTTCGATATTCGTATTACAAATAGTGCAGGTGCCACTGTTCAAACCATTTTGAGTGCAGATACGCAAGAAATTATTGATATTTCAAATCTTGGTTCAGGGTTATATTTTGTTATGATAGAAAGTAAAACGCATGGCAATCTAACTGTTCAAAAAATAATCAAAGAGTAATCCGTATTGAAAAATTTCTAGTATTTACCCTTTTTCTCCTTGGATTTATCGAAAAAAATGGACTTGTTTGGTTTTTTTTAACAATTTGGAATCATTAATTAATCACTTAAAACTATTAATTATGAAAACCTACAAAATTGTTAAGTATTCAAATATGTGGTCAACTAAAAAATTGACTAGGCGAGCTGAACTGATTGTAAACGATTGGATTAGAGAAGGTTGGGAATTAGTCAGCATTAGTTTTGGTTTTAATCATTGGTATATACCAACAGCTTTTATTACGCTTTCTAAAAATCAAGATTTCGTTTAAAGAGGCAATATTCTAATTTTTTAATCTAAAACATTACGGTATGGACTACATCATAATTGCAAGTGCGGGAAGGGTAGCAGCGATCAATCCTTTATCTGGTAATATTAAATGGAAAACCCGACTTAAAGCTGCTCATAAGGTACACGGTGATGTGACACTTTTAGTAGAAAAAGACGTTATTTATGCTGGTTGTGCAGGACATTTGTTTTGTTTAGATCGACACAATGGCACGATTAAATGGCATAATGGACTTAAAGGCTGGGGATTTTCCCCCATTTCTATTGCCAATGAGTTTGAGGTAGCCAATGCAAGAGTTAGAAAATCTCAAGATGGAATGTAGCAGCTAATAAAGTTAGATATTATGCGTTATTTATGATATTGTAATACATCAGTAAAACCTCGATTATGCAAAAAACACTTATCAGAATATTCATTGCGCTCGGCTTATATCTTGGTTTGACCTATTTAGGTGGCGAAACGGGTCGGATGATTATGTATCCAGTTCGATTGTTAATCACATTTTTACACGAATTTGGTCATGCTTTTGGAGCATTAATCACGGGCGGTGATGTGATGAATCTTCAAGTCAACTCAGACGGCAGTGGTTATACGGTGACTCGGGGTGGAAATCGAGCTATTATTCTTTTAGGTGGTTACATTGGATCGGCTATTTTTGGAAATATTCTATTGTATATTGCTTCAAAGTTTGAAAAAGGTGCAAATGCAACGCTGTATATCTTGGCAAGTACGATGGTGATTTCAGCCTTGTTTTGGTTCAATTCATTATTTACAACGGGTTTACTGATTGGCTTTGCCATCATTTTATTCTTAATTGCGAATAAAACCAGATTTGCTTCTGACGTATTGATGTTTTTAGGTTTGACCAGTATTCTATACATCATCCAAGATTTCAATGTTGGCCCACGATCAGATTTGAATGCTTATGCCGAATTATTTGTCTTTCCACCTGCTGTCGTTTGGATGTATATTTGGTTGGCAATAGCAGTCGTATTATTGATTTTTAACATTCGGATGATTTTTAGAAGTTCTAAAAATTAAAGTGTATTCTAAATCAATGCCCTATCAATAGCTAATCTAAAACGAGTTTCCATTTGTTCAAATATTAAATCAGCTATATTATTTTTATACGTTTGATTTTTCAAATCATATATCGTATCGTTGATGGTATTTGGATGGACTTTTCTACGAATAGAAACATTCTTGAAGTAGTTTTTTCGATGAATAGTATTTGGGATATCCTCAGGTTGATCGGCTAACTGAATTTTAAAATATTGTTTAATTCCATCTTCATCTGTCCATTCTTGTATTCCAATTTCATCTTTTAAAAATAATTTAGCTGCCTTACCCATGATGAGCCACTCAACGGCAATCAATTGATCTTCCGGCTTGAGATCTTTCCAATGTTCTGTCCAAATACTGGTTTTATAGGTCGATCTAGGAATCCATTTTTCTGTTTGTTCATGAGGCACCAATTCATTAAAATGATCTTTATTAAACCAATAAACGTTACCCGTAACCTGATACCCTTTTCGCTTGAATATATCTAAATAAATATTGATTAATTCGTGGCTATGTAAACCATAAATATTAAATCGGCAAAGATTGATTTTCGGTTCTTGTCGAGCATACCAATCTACTTTTTTGTCATTAAAAATTTTGATCCAATCTTTGATTTCTTGCTCCCATTCTGGTTTAAACGCTTGACTTCCAAGACAAGCTAAAGCCATCTTGTGTTCAATCGCTTCGATCTGGGTTTTTAAATCCAAGACATCCTGCTGCGTTTGTAGTAGATGGGTGTAGCGTTGTGCCTTTTCTTTCTTTTCCCAAAAAGCAGCTTTATCTTTTCGTTTTTCTAATTCTAAAATTTCTATCGCACTACAAACACTAACGTAAAAATAACCTTCGATCAATCTAGCTATATTCCGACGTAAATCACTAGCATATTCGCTCAAATTATTATGACTCAGCGTTTCCAATAGCATATCAAAACCTAAAGGATTTGCAATAATCTCCATTTGAATCGTTTCATTTTTCAGCGAAATAACGATATCTAATTGATCGTCAAAATCCTCGATATTGAGTCGTTTTGATAATGGAATAAATAATTCTTCCCGTAATTGTCGCTGCAAAAACCGAGCGCCATACTTTGAGTTTTTACTTTTTTTTGCAAAATAGTCATGAACGGAGTTTTCTACTTGTAAGTTAATATTTCGATATCTTATGCCTTCACGTTGACAAAATAGTTCAATTTCTCGTTCGACAACCTTACGTATAACATTATTTGATAACGATAAAAAAGAGACAATTTTATCAATCCGATTGAATAATTCGGGTCGAAAATGTTGTTCAACAGCAGTTTGATAATAAGCTGCCATTTCGGTAGTGCTAGTCTTTTTTCCAACCTGTAGTGACTGCTGCTGACTTCGGCTTGCGCCAATATTGGATGTCATAATAATAATCGTACTACAAAAATTGACTAACTTTCCTTTGCTGTCGGTCAACCGTCCTTCACTTAATAGTTGTAGTAATACATCATAAAAACTAGCGTCTGCTTTTTCAATTTCATCAAATAATAATACACAAAAAGGCTCACGTCGAATGGCGGAGGTTAACTTTCCATTTTTATGATAACCTGTTCCTGTTAAACTCATCACAGCATAAGGCGTGGAGTACTCACTCATATCAAATCGGATCATTCGATCTCGGCTACCAAACATAAACTGAGCTAAAACTTTAGCCATTTCAGTTTTTCCGACACCTGTTGGACCTACAAAGAGAAAGGAAGAAATAGGTTTTCCAGTCCGTGTCAAAGCAGTTTTGACTGCTGATAGCATATCGACTACAGAATTGACACCTGATTGTTGCCCAAATACATTCGATTCAAAAAAATCAGTTACCTTTTGAGTGTCCATCGAAATACTTGGATCAATCATAAAGGGCGGAATACCAGTCTCCTCGCAAAATTGATGAATAATATCTGACTTCGTAATAGTCGGGTGTGTATGATTGAGTTGAGTTGAAAAATTGGATAAAATATTTTCCAAAAATCGAATGGGTTTGCCAGGAAAACCAGCATAAGGTGTAAAGCGTTTATTCAATCGAATGGTTTCTTCAACTGCCGATTGGTCGATAGCTATAGATCTTTCTTTTGAAATATCATTGATCTTTCTAAGAACAATAGAGGTCAAATCATTTTTAGGTTCTTCTATATTTATAACCTGAAAACTCGATAAAAAAGATGGGTGCAACAGCTCAATTTTGGCTAATTCTTCGGGTGTGCATTCTGACAAAATATGTACTTCTCCACGACTGATGTAAGAACTCATATACTCTGCTATACTAACACTATTGCCTTCATATTTTCCGACTTCAAACAATTCCATTAAATTGCTGATAACCAGAAAATCACCTCTTTTAGCTAGTTCTTTACACAGATAAACCATATTATCTTGCCAACCTGTTTCCTTGGTGAGTTCTTTGATTAAGGTAGAAGCGGTAGTTTCCCAAAAGTCATATTTGATAGAGAAACGGTTTTTTGTTCGAGCAATTTCATGTATCAATGCTGTTTTCCCGACACCCGATGCCCCAACCAAAAGTACATTTTTATTGAATTTGGACTGTAAAGCTGATCCAACTTTTATCAACGTTTTTTTATGACCATATATCTGTGGTTGTTTTTCTTGAATGATAGATGCCACTTTCGGTAGTAAAAACTCTTTTTTTTCTTCATCTAAAACTTCTAATTCCGACAATGAATGCGTTTTGATGGAAATCTCGGACTCAATCAATTCAACTTCTTCAAACCAAATAGCTTGAACCAATTTATGAATAGAGTAGAGGCGTTCATTTCGAGCAAATTCTAACCGAATAGCTTCTATTATTTCATGTTCTAGTTGGACGATATTTCTTGTACAAACTTCTATACCTAGTGTTGGTATAAATGCTATAAACCCATTTTCTAATGTTTGAAAATAATAATCAAATGTCAATTCAAAAGCTGGATGCGTAATTTTATCCTTGCTTGCTTTGAACGGAACTTGCACCTGTTTTTTCTCAAAATTTCCCTTTCTATATTCATCCAATAAACGGACATAAGCACCTTTATCAAATACATATTGTTGTAACACGTTCGTGTATTTTCGAGCTAAAACACCTACTTTTTCATTCAATCGAATAGCCGTTGTATCACTCAACGGAAAACTCATTGTATCACCCGAGGGCAATGTAATTCGGAACGTTTGAAATGGGAGAAATATAGAATAAGCCATATGGATTTCAATCTTTTTTTAGTAAGGTCGGTAGGAGATGGAAGCGAAAATTCCGTTTTGGTTATTATATATATCATAGAATGGTGTGTCAGAACTACCAAAACTGATATTTGCATTCACGGAACAAGCTAACCTAGGAGAAAAATAGTAGTTATATTCACCATTTATGTTAGCAGAAATAGAATGTAATTTATCTTGGAATAATGTATTTGACAAAGCGCTTTGATATTGATAACTGCCACTTATACTAATGCCGTAATTTGTCCGTTGGTTTGGTAAATATCTAAAATTTTGACTTACGTTAACTTGCCCCACAAAAGTTAGATTTCGGTCAGATTCCGTGAAGAATCTATTCGGAAAACCAACTCCAATGTTTAATTGATTTGTAAAGTCTCTTTGCCAGTTCATATTGACGGGTCGATAAGAGTTGTACGCAACTGAACCTAAAAGTCTTGGATTATCTAAATAGTTGATTAACCTTGATGAACTGAAAAGATGTTCCTCATAAAAAACTTGCCTTGTTCCAGTAAATTGAGGTATAATACCATATTTAAATTCTTTTCCACTTCGCCTTGTTTCAAAATTTTCGAATCGCCAAGCATCTAATATGATGGCAAACGTTTTGTACTCGTTTGGATCAATAAGATTGTTCTCTATCAAATACTGAACTAATGCTTCGTATTCTGCAATGGATTCTAATCGGAAATCTGTATTTCTAAACTGTTGAATTTCTGAGACACGATCCGCAAAGTTTGTTATTTCTTCATGCGATACATTTGTTTTTTGTAATAATGATTCATCTCTTAAAAACTTTAGAACATTAGCAGCTTGCCATGCGTCATTGACTAATTCGATTCTTCCTTTTCCCCAATATAGGGGGATTTCGATAGCTAGTTGAGTTGATAGGAGGTACTGATCACTAGAAGAAGATGAATTTTTAGAAATAGAAGTATATGGAGATAAAAAGAAATTATAATTAAACTCAAAAAAATGTTTAGTTTCATTCTTAAAAATTTTGTTATTAAAACTCCTTGTAATATTCGCACCAAGTAATGACCTACTTCTTTTATTGTTATCGATATCAACAACATAGTTGTATGAAAGAACATATCTTGTAGAAGAGCTTATTTGATTTCTTAGAGTGTTCTTAAAATTAGTAAAAAATAAATTACCTGATAAATTAATATCTGTTCTAGATTCAGCACCAGTATTAATTTCCTTATTGTTTTGATTTATGAATCGAAAGTTTCCAGTATAATTTGCTGTTCTTCGTTCCAAGTCTGGTCTGAAATAATCAGCTAATGGATAGGATTCAATTTGAGCAAAAGAAAGTGTACCATAAAAAAGCAAAAAAAGGGTAATGAACGACTTCGCCATTTTGGTTAGTTTTTTTGTTAATAATGAATTAAACATCAATATAACATGAAAAACTGCTTTGACATATTTTTTAAGATATTCTTTTGATATAAAATCTCTGACAACCAAATTTTGAAATCCTCGTTCATAATAAATAGATCAGCAAAAGCATTAAATAGTAAAAGTAACTTATGTCAATATCCCATCAATCAATTATATGTACCTTTCTATTCTTGTTATCAACATCCTTTTTGTCAGGACAAGCGAACTTAAATCGAGCCAATAAACAATTTGAGTTATCAGATTTCAAAGAAGCGAGTAAACTATATCATAAAGTTATACAAAACGATCCGACCAATGTGGAGGCTTTGACTAAATTGGGGGATTGTTACTTTTACTTCAATCAACTTACAACTGCCAAAGAGTTTTACGATAAAGCATCGCAACAAAAAGGTTTTCGGTTCGAATGTATGCTCAATTATGGTAAAACGCTCATGGGTTTGGGCGATTATGATGAAGCCAGAAAATGGTTTTTGTTGTATGGTGAGGGCTTTCCAATTATAGGAGAGCATTATGCGGCAGCTTGTGCTATCGCTAGCCAACGTGCCAACGAACCTTCGACCTATCAGGTCAATTCATTGAGCATCAATACCAATAAAAGTGATTTTGCTCCTGCTTTTTTTGGCGATGTATTGGTGTATGCTTCTTTTGGGAAAAAAAGAGCAAATGAATCCAACGGAGATCGGGATAAGAATCAATTATTGTTGAGTGCAACAGATAAAGACGGAGTAGAATTATCCCCTTCATTTTTGTTTCAAAATAAAATCAGTAATCTGTATAATGTTGGCCCTATTTCATTTTCTGAAAACGGTAAATGGGTAGCGTTTACACGAAATAATTTTGTGAACGGTATTCGTCAAATTCCAAGTAGCGGACATGAATTGAGTTTGTATATTGCTGAGGTGAAAGACGATGGTCAATGGACAAATATCTTAGCATTTCCATACAATGGAAGTGGTTATTCTACGGCATATCCTTCGCTTTCTCCTGATGGGCAAACGCTATATTTTGCTTCCGATCGACCAGATGGTTTGGGTGGTTTTGATATTTATGTTTCTAAAAAAACAGGAACTGAATGGTCTTTTCCATTGAATTTAGGTGCACCTGTAAATTCACCAGGCGACGAAATTACGCCTTTTTTTACGGGTGAAACGCTTTATTTTTCTTCTAATTGGCATCAAGGTTTTGGAGGATTTGATGTGTTTCGAGCTGAAAATATTGGTGGCAATTGGTCTAAAATTTATCATCAAGGGACGGGTATCAATTCTTCAAGAGATGATTATGGATTTATTTTTGATAAAACTGTGAATACTGGATATTTGACTTCTAATAGAGTAGGAGGGAAAGGAGCCGAAGATATTTATAAAGTAAGCCAACAAGCTGAAAAGTTTTTAATTACTACAGTTGATGCGAGCAACAAACCTATACAGAATGTAGAACTAGATTTTTCAAGTTGTGGACAAAAAATAATCAATACCAATGAGAATGGACAATATGGATTTCAAGTATCAGGAAATTTTGATTGTGAAATCGTTGTTCGTAAGTCTGGTTATTCCACCATCAGTAAACGTATAATTGCAACGGGTAAAAACGGAATAACGCCTATAGAAATTAGGCTAGAATCTACAGAAAACAAAGAAACGTTTGTAGGAAGAACCATTGAAGGAAATTCAACAGCGCCACTTTCGGGCGTCATTATTATTGCTAAAAAATTATCGAATGGACAGATCGAGAGGATTAGCTCAGATGTTCAGGGATATTATAATCTTGTTTTGGATTTAAATCAAAGCTATAATATCACTTATTCAAAAGCTGGTTATTCGGAATTAGAACGATTAGTATTTACAGGTCAAGGAACGGATAAAAGTATATTGGATGTGACTAATATGTTTCCAGTAAATATCAATATTCCAGACCCAAAAGATACAGATATTTCGGACACTACACCACCGGTTGTGAAAAACGATAATGATACGGAAACAACTACCACAACTACCGATCCTCTATCACCAAAACCAACCACGACAACAAAAGGTTTTAGCGTTCAAATTGCTGCAATTCCTATGAGTGCTAATTTTAGTTTAGATAAATACAAAAAAGCAAAATCTGTTGGGAATCTTTACGATAAATCTTCTGATACGTATAGAAGGATTCGGGTTGGTATATTCAAGACAAAGGCAGAGGCAAACGCTGCTCAAAAAAGACTTACGTCTTTGGGGTATGAAAAATGTTATGTTGTCAATGAAACAATGCAAGATGGAACTGTTATAACAACAAAACCACCTGTTGATGTACCCAGTACTAATCCAACGGTTAAATCTGGGAATGATTATTTTGTACGATTAGGAGCGTTTAGTAACCCTGAAAATTTTAACAGTAAAGGATTGGACATTTATGGTGAAATAACCAGTTATAAAAGTGGTAACTTTACCATCATGCTCATTAAATCAGGAACAAAAATCGGTCGAGCACGAGTTATTCGTCAAAAAGCAGAAGAAAAAGGATTTAAAGGTGCGTATATTGTGCTTGAACAAAACGGAACTTACATTAAAAAAAATTAAATGGATACTGATACCAAATCTGATATAAAATTAGCCGTCTTAATTGACGCAGATAATATTCCATCCAATTACATCACAGAAATGATGGAGGAAATCACAAAATATGGTGTACCAACTATCAAACGAATTTATGGAGACTGGACAAAACCACATTTGAATAAATGGAAAAAACTATTGTTATCCAACGCTATCACCCCGATTCAGCAATACGGCTATACACAAGGTAAAAACTCAACGGATTCTGCGATGATTATTGACGCTATGGATATTTTATATTCTGATAAAGTCGGTGGTTTTTGTATTGTTTCGAGCGATAGTGATTTTACCCGTTTAGCAACTCGTTTGCGAGAAGCAGGTATGAAAGTATTTGGAATTGGAGAAAAAAAGACCCCTGATCCATTCATGGTAGCTTGTGATAAATTTATATATTTAGAAATTTTAAAAGAAGATGATGAAGAGACGGAAACGGACTTAGAAACCAATACAACTAAAAAAGTCGCTAAACAGAAAACTAAAAAACGCAAACAAATTGCACGGGTAACACCCAAAGTAGTCAAACTTATTTCTAATACAATAAATGATGTGGCAGATGAAGATGGCTGGGCTTTTTTAGGGGATGTTGGAAGTTCTATTCAAAAAAAGCAACCCAATTTTGATTCTCGAAATTATGGTTTCCAAAAACTAACTCCTTTAATTGACCATATTGGAAAATTTGAAATTGAGGTACGAGAAAATGTAAGAGGTCGTTTTAAGTTGATTTATGTAAAGGAGAAAGAGTAGATCATTAGTGTTGATACCATTTATCATAAAAAAGCTCCAAGCCGATTTATTCGACTTGGAGCTTTTTTATATTCCCTTTACCTACGACGTAAGTTATTACTTTTGTACCTCTACAGCAGTAATATTAGATGCCGTAGTATCTTTTGCAATTTTATCTTCTGCCTTTTTTAAAGAAGTTGTGTTGTATTCAATAACGTTTAAGCGATTGACCATTAAATCACGTTCATGATAATAGCGTGGTAAATCCTCTTCTGGCATTGGTTCTGGTGGGGGTAAATTTTCTTTTAAATGATTAACTTGTTTACCATTTTTCCAAAAACGGAAACAAACATGAGGTCCCGTTGCCAAACCCGTTTGTCCGACATAACCAATGACTTGTCCTTGTTTGACATGTGTACCAACTCTGACACCACTTTGAAACCGCGACATATGTAAATATTGAGTTTGAATAGATTCATCGTGTTTGATTTTGACAAACTTTCCATTCCCACGAGTCCTACTTCTTTTCGTAACAACACCGTCTGCCACGGCCAAAATCGGTGTTCCAGTGGGAGCAGCATAATCTGTTCCCAAGTGCGCTTTGACCCGTTTCAAAACAGGATGAAAACGACGCTTATTATAACTTGAACTAATTCTTGAAAAACGAACAGGTGATTTTAAAAAGGCTTTTTTCATTGGTCGACCCTCCAAATCATAAAAACCTTGATGCTTTTCATTTTCAAAATAAATAGCATAATATTCATTATCGAAGTTCTTATAGTACGCAGCATACACTTCGCCAACGCCAACGGGTTCACCTTCAATGTATTGTTGGTCGTAAATTAATTTAAACTTATCGCCTCTAGCAATATGATGAAAATCAATCGACCATGCTAAAGCGTCTTCCATTAAAGAAGTCAATTCATAACTCAAACCATTGTCTACCATTGTATTCCAAAGCGACGTTTCTACAATTCCTGAGGCCGTTTTTACTTTGGTTTCTACTTCTCGTTCAATGATTTGAATATCAGATGGATTTTTTAAATTATACACGACATATCTAAAAACACTTGGCTCGTAAATAAATACATCAGGTGCTTGAAGAGAGTCCTGACCGATAATAGCGTAGGGTTTACCTGCTCTAAGTTTAGTAACATCGAATATTTCTTTTGAATGTGTAGCGATTTCATCAATCGTTTTATAGCTCACTTGATGTTTTAACAGAATATCCGCCAAAAACTGATTAGGTTGAATAACATCTTCAGATACGTGTAGAGTGTCCGTGACATATCCGTATTTGATGGTAGGTTCCACAATTGGAAAATTTCCCAATTCAATATCATTGGTGTGGTTGAGTAGCGTCGTGCTATTCGGATGTTTAGATAATGGACTCAACATAAAGCCAACTGAAACTGCTACTGCTGCTAGAACGCAAAGTAAATATTTCCGCTTTCTTTGTCTTTTTAGTTTTTTCAAAGTTTTGACAGATGAATATTGAGTAGATTTCTCCACAATTAAATCTTTTGTTTGGATTTTCAGAAACGAATACATCCTTATTCAAAGAAAATCTAGATGAGATTTTTCAGCTTTTAAATTAGAGATGTGTAGTTTCAATAATATAATAATAGGTGAATGTCACCGTTGCTCAAAAATACAGCCTAGTCATGAGGCTACATAATTTTTAATATCTTATTTTCAAATTAGAAGTTTACTATAAGGTGGGTATATAGGTAGTATATTGGTAATAATCAATAAATATACCGAATTTATAAAATTGTGACCTTTTTTCGGTGTTAAGAACCGCTTTCAATATTTGAACCAAAAATAACAATATCATTATTTGATTTGATCTTACAGATCGTTAAATATTTCTTAACAAAACAGCGGTTTGTAAAATTCGTCGTTTTAGTTTCAAAATGAGTGTTATAGATATACTTACACTCTTTTTGGTTTTTTAGTTGGTTTTGTTTGTTGGAAGGGTATAGTTTATCGAATTATACCCTTCTTTTTTTATCATTGATGAACTTGTTAGAGTATATTAAGAATCTAAATTTCTTTGCCGAACCGCCGAATCGGGAATACTAGAAGGTTCTTTTTGATACTGGACACGCAGCTTATAGTTGGAACCCAAACTAGCTACTAAAGGCCCTAAAACCAAGTTCATTAATTCCTCAACTTGGGTTTTAGATTTATCCATAATATCACTATCTAGTGCTTCTCTTCTAAATTCACCACGCAATAGGTTGAAATTTTTATTCAAATCATCACTACTCAGTTCACGCATCCAACCAACATCTAATTTATCGACTTTAGGGTAAACCTCATGCGATAAGATTTCTGGTTCTGGTAAGGTGATTGAAACGGTTCTATTTTGCTTATTGACGGATAAATCAAAGAATTTATTCAATTTATAACCCACCTTTAATATACTTATCGCAGAAACTTCAACTTCGGTCGAAGAAACCGAGTAGCCCATAATCTTAGTTTGTAGTTGTTTGCTTAGCCCTTTTTTATCTCGAACTTCCATGGTCGCTAGTTCCGCAATGACTTTTTCTACTTTTTCTTCTAATAAACCTTTAGCTTTAGCAAAATCATCAATCGAAGCACGTTCTGCTAGGCGTTGCATCATCGGGCGTAAAGCCTCTGTTGTTGCTATCAAACACGGATCATCTACCTGTCTTCCATTCCCATAAATAACCCCTTTATCATTCTTGACAAGTGTCGAAATGACATGATTGACCAAGAAACAAGTATATTTACTTGCGACTTCATTCAGTGCATCAACTGCGGTGGTCGATCCAGTTTCATACCAATCTTCGTAAACATTTGCAGATGTATCCTTAATCGCTAAATAATCTTGATAATATAAATCTTTTAAGTATTCATGGTGCTTTTCATATTCTATAGCCACTTTACTCATTAAACTATCTGGAACATCCATACGCCCTGCCACGTGATTGAGCATAGACATATTAAAATCATAAACTAATTCGTTAAACTGCCGTCTATACCTTCTGGGATTGGTAAGAGTAATAATAGTTTCTTCATCATCAATTGTATACTCAAAATCTTTTGGAACATATTTGACTTGCATTTCTTTTGGAACTGCTACTGTATAATCACCTTTTGATGAGGAACTTAGTGGCTTATTCTTAATGTATTTATACGCCACAAATCCAATAGCACATAACACTAAAGTATAAATCATTAATGAACCAATTCCAAGACCTGATTTTTTCGGAGTCCTTTCTGACATAAACGAATTTTTATTCTTTACAAGCAACCAACCTAATCATATAAAAGACGAAACAAGTCACCAAAGTCACTTATAACCGTCCAAACATATTTACAATCCAGATGATAGGAATGTTCTGTGATTATACCTAAATTTGACTCCAAAAATAACTCCATTTATATGCTAAACCAACAACTGACGTTGAATTGTGCAGGAAAAATACTAGATTTAAGTCAACCTCAAATCATGGGTGTTTTAAATGTAACACCTGATTCGTTTTACGATGGTGGTCGATATATCAATGAATCGACGATCATTTCACAAACTGAAAAAATGATTTCCGATGGAGCGAGCATCATTGATATTGGCGGAATGTCCTCTCGTCCTGGGGCAGCAATAATTACCGTTGAAGAAGAACTAAAACGAGTAGTTTCAAATGTAGCTTTGCTGAAAAACAAATTTCCAGAAACTATTTTTTCTATTGATACTGTTCATAGCGAAGTGGCACGGCAATGTGTAGAGGCAGGAGCGGGAATCGTAAACGATATTTCGGCAGGTAAATTAGATGCTTCTTTTTATAAAACAGTAGCTGATTTGAATGTCCCTTATGTGTTGATGCACATGAAAGGAACTCCGAAGACAATGCAAAAAAATATCAATTACCAAGATGTTTTAGTTGAAGTACTCGATTTTTTTATAAAAGAAATTGGAAAACTACGAGCCTTAGGATTAAAAGATGTTATTATTGATCCAGGATTTGGATTTGGTAAAACGATTGAACATAATTTTCATTTACTCAAAAATATGCATGCTTTTAAAATATTAGATGTGCCGATGTTGGTAGGCATTTCTCGTAAATCTATGGTTTATAAAAGTTTGGATATTACCGCAAAAGAAGCGTTGAACGGAACAACTGCATTACATATGATTGCTTTGCAGCAAGGTGCAAAAATATTGAGGGTACATGATGTCAAAGAAGCAGCCGAGACCATTAAATTGTGGAAAATACTAGAATCCGTTTGATATAAATAGTAGGTCAGAAAAACCCGCCTGCCGTCGGGCAGGTTAGTATAATAACCGCCTTCAAAACCTCCAAAAAAGTCATAAAAACTTCCTGACTGTCAGTATTTTACAACTTTTTTGAAGGTTGGCGTTATTATACCTGCCTGCGGCAGGCAGGCAAGTAATTTTGTCCGACCGCTTATTAAAATTAAAATCATTGATCCTTTCAGAAGACAATATTAAAAAGATCATGCTTCGATACTT
The DNA here is from genome assembly GCA_020628085.1 of Saprospiraceae bacterium. Classification (GTDB taxonomy): domain Bacteria; phylum Bacteroidota; class Bacteroidia; order Chitinophagales; family Saprospiraceae; genus JAHDES01. The sequence goes on along the minus strand of JAHDFQ010000016.1, from coordinate 3,912 downwards.
GAAAACACATTATAAGTATCGCATCGGTGCAGGTGGCAAATCATTAGCCAAACTTGATCAGTTAGGTGAAGGTGGTATTGTTGCTGACGGCTATATTTCTTTTGAAACAGAGGAAAACGTTCCTTTTTTGGCAACATTTGAAGCAACATCAATTGATTCGTCGGACGAGGTATATTACCAGAAGAAAACGCAACATTTATTATTGGATTGTTTAGCTTATGCTTGGATTTTAACCACTATCATTCATGCTGTTTTTTATTATGAACATTTTGTCACGATTGCAAAAGACGGTCTAGGTGCAAATATTGAAGGTATATTATTTGTCTTTTCAATGCTATTCGCTTTTTTCTATTTTGTATTGAGAAAAAGGTTAAAGTACCGATATATTCATTCCATTGCTCAATTTAGTAGTTATCATGCCGACGATCAATGGATAGCTATAGGAGAGGATGTATTCCCTAATTTACAATCAAAAGAAATCACAGAGTTAAAACGTCAATGTGTCAATAACGGTATTGGTTTGGTGATGATTGATGCAGATGAATGTCCGCATTTAGTAATTTCGCCCGCCCGTCAAGACGAGTTTGGGAATGAACGTAAGCAATTAGTTTTTATAGATCAGCAGTCTGCTTCCAACATCAGAACATTTAAAAATGTACGTTCCTTTGGTCAAAAAATATGGCAACGTATTCTACAACGAAAAAATAGCTTTTCCATACGTTTTCAAGAAACAAACTATACTAGAAATACACTAGCTGTTCTAGCAACACTATTGATGGCTTATGTATTTTACATACAACTCTCCGTTAAAGAATATGAGCAATTAGACGAACAGGCATGGAGCGATGAAATTGAATGGATAGATGGTACATCAGAACCTATGATTCCAATGGCAGGTACAGAGGATATACATCCGTTTGACAATGAAGCCGAAAGTTACTTGGATTTAATGCCTTTGGACGATCAAGTTCGTGATCCGCATTTAGAAGATATTGAAATTTTTATGGCAAGTGATTCCCGTTATTTTACTTATTATGATTGTACCCGTTTGTACTATTTACAAGATAAAAAATACTTTATTAAATGGCGTTCTTTTCCAGAATTTGAAGAAGCCAAAACAAATGTGGTGCGCCTGATGCAAAAAGGAATTCGATGCAATGTTATCTGGCACGGGTGTTTTCATGGTAACGAAACAGGTTATATTGTTTTTTTAGATGAAATTTATTTAGAAAAAGAAAAAGCCATTCAAAAAGGTAATTTCCTTCAAGCATGGCTTTCTCAAGAAGATGAAAATATTCAAGAAATGAGTATTCTTAATATTCGAAAAGAGTAGTAAAGTTTATGTGATACCTAAAACTGACGACAAAGCAGAAGCTAGCCCTAAAAAACTAAGAAAACCACATATATCCGTTACCGTAGTTAATATAATAGAAGAAGAGGTAGCTGGATCTTGCCCCACTGCTTTCAACCCAATCGGAATAATGGCTCCAGAAAATCCTGCAATAACCATAGAAAGTATCATTGAGACCCCAATTACTAAGGCAATACCAAAGGAATTAGCCCAGAAAAAGACGACAATTCCAGTAGTGATCGCTACGGCAACTCCATTTATAAAACCCACAGCTAGTTCCTTTTTAGCAACACGCCACCACTGACCAATACTTATTTCTCTCAATGCTAATCCCCTAATAGTTACGGCCAAAGCTTGCGAACCTGTATTACCAGATTGTCCAGCAACAACAGGAAGAAAAACCGCTAAAATGGTGATTTTGGCAATGGTATCCTCAAAGAGTCCAACAACCATTGACGCAAGAAAAGCAGTCACTAAATTGATTTGAAGCCATGGTAGACGTTTGCGCACCGCAAATGAAGCTTTAGACAGTGCATGTTCTTCTTTTCCTGCACCAAACATCGTTTGTAAGTCACCACTTGCTTCTTCACGAGAAGCTGAAAGTATGGTATCATTTCTTATAATACCAAGCAAATGATGATGAATATCGACAACTGGGATTTGTAATAACGCGTGTGATTCAATTGCTTCAATCACTTCTTCTCGTGTAGCCATTGCCTGAATGCTAGGCGCAAAATACATTAATGCTTCAAGTTTTTGATCTGGTTTTGCAATGGCAATATAATTTACAGGAACTCTACCTATTAGTTTCTGCTCATCGTCAATAATATATATTGTAATAATTCTTTTATCATTCAACTTGCGTAGTTTCGACAGAGCGCTATCTACCGTTTCCTCTTTTGAGCAACTAAAAAAGTAGGTTTCCATCAAGAAGCCAGCTGTGTTTTCATTATAGTTTAAAAATTCTTTGATTTCACGTGCAGGAATTTTTGATAGTAGATCAAGTTTTTGGTAAACTTTGTTTCTGTCAAGCCTTGCAAGAATACGAGACGCCTTATGTGTATCTACTTTTGTGAAAATTTTAATAAATAATTCATTACTAATGATCGAAAAGATATCAACAATAATATGATTTGGTAATTCAAAAAATACACTTTGAGCAATAGGCGCACTTGAGTCGTTTAAAAAAGAAATAATTTCACTAGTAGTGCGTTTTTCGAGATCGTATGCGATCTCTTTAGGAGATTTTATTGAATATTTTTCGTTTAACATATCGTTTAACTTTTTGTTGGTCAATTGAAATTTGCCTTAATCCTATCAGTATAACAATTCAAAAGCTAAATGGTGGAATCATTATAAAAATGGTTTAGTACAATTCATTATGTTACATAACCAAAACGCCCAATCAGAACGATATATCCTGATTGGGCGTTTAATAAAAATAGCAAGTTCAACTGTCTTATTCTTATTTCTCAAAACAATTAGTAACAACCTTTGCGTCTCGTCTTCCGTCTAGCACCTACTAGACCGTTATCAGAAAAATTATAAGAAACTGTGAAGCCTGTGATAATATACCAGTCGTTGGTGGAGGAATTGCCACGGTTGGCACCATCTTCAAAAATGATAGGTTCAGCATCTGGTCGTTCGCCAGAACGATTACTCAAAATAGCAGCGAGTTCACCATTTCCAGCTGCCAAAGTTTCATATGGTACATACACCGTACTAATATCATCCAAATAATCTGTAAACGTTTTTCGGAAACCAAATTCAAATCCGACATTCCATTTATCATTGATTGCATATTTTACCCCAACACCCATTGGAATAGCAATTTCCCATAGTTTATATTTATCTCCAAAACCCTCTAGACCTTGTCCTTCTGTTCCTAGTGGTTGTAATTTGACCCACTGATTATCATAATAGGCTTCGGGATTGATTTTTGTTAATGCAGCACCCGCAAAAAGATAGGGCGAAAAAACACGTTCTAAGTTATATGCTCGGTAACCTAAAATATTAAACTCGCCGATGATGCCCGTTTCATAAATGCGTGATCGAAAACTTAAATTTCTTGCTAATCGAGCTTGACTATTGGCATTGGCATCGTCTCCAGATACTTTTCCATAGAAAAAATGAGCTCTTAATGTTAAATGCGCACTTACACCCACTCTTACAAAAGGACCAAAAGCAGCGTGCGTCTGTGAGAAACTTGCACGTGAGGTTTCTGGAGCAAGCTCCCCTTGATAGGCCGAAAATCCAGCTAAAAGCCCTACTTCGGTTTGTGCATTTATTAAAACTGGAATCGATAACAATAGGAAAAGAAAATATTTTTTCATCAAGAATATATGTTTTTATAGTAGAATTTAATCACAGATAAAGAAACCAATCGAGTTCTTCACCTGTCTTTTGATTATCTAACCCAAGTTGCGGATCATGGAAAGAAAAGAAGCCCGCCTGACCGTCGGGCAGGGATATTTTTGAGAAAAAGTGATTTTATGTCAATAAAATTACTAAATGAATCAAAAATGGACGCCTGTCTGCCAAAGGCACGGCTTTTTCTTTCT
>JAHDFQ010000224.1 GCA_020628085.1 Saprospiraceae bacterium | reverse complement strand
CTGCACACCTGAACACGTTATTTCACTTGCACTTTACGAACAATTTTGGATAACAGACTTGGGAAAAAGCGTTTCATGTAGATAGCTAGAATTTCTGTTTTACCAATATACACTTCTTCTTTTTGTTTATAAGTCGCTTTTACGATTTTTTCTGCACATTCTTTTGCTGTGATTCCTTGTGCCGTTTTCTCATCCATTTCACCGTGCTTGTCTCCGCTACCACTCAATGAATTTCGGGAAATATCAGTCGATACATAACCAGGACAGATCATGGTGACGCGTACACCATCATCATAATACTCGGATCTTAATCCGTCAAAAAAACCATGTAGAGCGTGTTTTGCTCCTGCATAACCTGATCGAAATGGCGCTGAAAATTTGCCCATTAAACTAGATGTCACTACAAATTGACCAGATTGATTGGCGATAAAATGAGGTAGTAAGGCTTTGGTTAATGCCACCGTTCCAAAATAATTCACATCCATTAATCGGTGATAGACCTCCATATCCGTTTCTAAAACTTTAGCCCGTTGACTAATTCCACCATTATTAACTAAAACATCTATCTGTGGCACTTTGGTTAACGCCATTTGTACTTTGGCTGGCATTTCATCTTCTTTCATCAAGTCTAACGGCAGCAAAAATACTTGATCTGGTTTGGGACATTTTGCTTTTACGGCTTTTAAAGCAGTCTCTCTACGAGCCGATAAAATCAAGTTTGCTCCTTCTTTGGCAAAGGCGTATGCCATCTCCTCGCCTATTCCGCTCGAAGCACCCGTTATCCAAACCGTTTTATTTTTAAATTTCATGTTTTATTATGTGTTCACGTGTTCTTCAGCGATTCTCGCTTTGATTTTATTCATATATTTTTATTTCAAAGCGATAATTGCTGCATGTTCTTGTGTTCTTGTCTATTACGAAATGTAAAACAAGAACACGTGAATACATGAACACTTGCGTACGTTACTCACTTAAAAACTCCTGCCGCCAGTGTGCGCCGTACTGCTCTACTAGAACATTATCGTAATCATCTGCCTTTTGAAACAAATGTTGAAATAATTTCATACCGGTATCTTCATTAAAGTAGCGATCATAAATTAACAAAGAAAGAATAATATCATTGCCTTTGACACTAAACATGAGTCCTTCGATGTGATAGTTTTCTTTGAGTAGGTATTCATAGAGCGACTTTATATTTTCTTTTGGTAAGGTACATAAAAAGGCATCCCCTTCTATCAAACCTGTTTTTTCATGGTATGAAATATTGATTCTGGCACTACCATTTTGAACCTGCCAGATATTTGGTCCTCGTCTAGATAGGTTGACTTCGTAACCTAGATCGGTCAATAAATTTTCTATTGTTCTAGAAATACCAATGGGTTCATACGGATCTGCTTGTGTAGGCAGCACCGCTTTTGTGCCGCAATGTGGACAGTATTTTCCATCAATGGTATCTTCAAATACTAAATTTAGACACGATTCACAACGAATACCTATTTTTCCGTTGCCTGCTTTAAAATCTTGAATGCTTTGTATAACATGCCGTATAGGTAATGAAAAACCAATGGAATTTCCGTCTTTCATTATAAAAGTATTGACTCCAATAATAAACCCTTTTGTGTCTACTAATGGTCCACCACTGTTACCAGGATTAAGCGCAGCATCATGTTGAATATAAACAATATCCCCTTGAAGGTGCTGCATGTTAGAAATAATACCTTGCGTGGCGGTGTATCGAAGCCCAAGCGGATGACCAATGGCAATAATGGTCGTTCCCTCAGAAACCATTTTTACAGAACCAATCTGTGCAGATGGAATATCTTTCCCTTTCGGGGCTTCCAAAAAAGCAATATCATAATTGGTGTCTATAAAGATAACTTTAACCAGTTGTTTGTCGATATTCACACCGTTGATAACCACACATTGATTATCTCGAACCACGTGTTCGTTGGTAACGATCACACCATGTTCTTTCAAATAGAAACCCGTTCCTGTACTGTAAGGAGTTGCTATTTGAATGACTATTTTTTTATATAAATCAATGACTTCTTGCATGATTCTGATCGCTTATTAAAGTCTCTATCTCGTTATTTTTGTCAAGTCTAAAGCTCTTATCATTTTCAAATAAGAAGCAGAAAAATCAACAATTGACTGATATTCTAAAATTTTGGTATTGGGATTAAAATTAGGAAATACGTTTTCATTTTGATCCTCTATTTGATCTATAGCTCGTTTAATGGCTCGCTTATTGAGTGAGCCATCTTCATTGTAATAGTCTAAATCAAAACCTAATGCTTTAAAATAATCGACTTCTAAAATCTGATAAAATAAATAAAATAATTGTCGATCTGGTAGTGGTACGGCATAGTTGAACAAACAATAACCAACGATATAACCGGGAATAGACAAAGCAATTTCAGTATGTCCGTTTTCTTTGTACCATTCCATGTGGTGCAGTTCACCATCAATGAAACTGACCACTTTTTCGTGATTGACTGGGCTGGTAATACCAAATGTAGAAGTGACGTTGTAAAACTCTTTTGCAAAGTCTGCTTCATTTCGCTCCGATAGAACTTTAAATTCTTTCTGAAGCATTTGATTTTTGTGTACGTTCGTTTTCCCGTCTTTAGCAAAATACATACGGTGCATGCGCTCCAGAGCTTCCATGGCAAACCCTTCTGGTTTGGTCAAATAATCTAGCTTATAACTCAGATTGAGAAACAAATAAGCATACGCACCTGGATATTGTTGTGGATTGAGTTTTCCTTGCTGGTAAATATTTAAAACTTCATTTATTTTTTTTCTAAAAAAATGAAACTTCACTTCTTTTTCCACATCAGAAATTGGCTGTAAAATTCCTGTGTCAGATAGGTGAACCGTTTCGAACTCATCCGTCAACAAGTCATCTTGTTTATCAGAATTAGTAGCGAGTTCTTTTATAGCAAAATACAATTTATAAGGTGAACCATCCAAAGTATAGGTATCAAAAACCATTACAATATTGGAATGTTCGTCGAGTGCATAGCGGCTATATTTTAAATCAAAATTACTTTCAATCAAACGACGTAAGAAACCAACATTTAAGGCTTCTGTCTTGGCAACCACTGTTTCTACCTTAATTTTTTTAGCGTCTGCAACACCTGTAATGCGCTTTGATCCTTGTAGAATTTCAAATCGGCACACTCCATTTTCACATGTCCAATGCACGTTTTCTTCCTCTTCATCACTTAAATATTCAAAGAATGATTCGTACGCATCTAAGTATTTTCCTTTGTCGAATAGACTTAAAGACAAATCCCAAGCTTTGTACTGCTCAGGTGTTTTATAAGCATCGCTATAACGACCAAACTTGATCGTCGGTTGCTCTTTTTGATTGATGTGTCCGCCGAATATACGACTAAAAAAGCCCATTCTTTTTTATTATAGAAGTTTTCAATTTTTTTGAAGATCGAAAAATACTACTTTTGAAGCGAAATAAGATGCCCTTTCCTACAAAATTGTGACTTAATTGATTTGAATATGAACTTCCGAACGACATTATACATTCCAACAGCTCCTTTTTCGATTGCTCATGAAGATCGATTGATGTGTATAGGTTCTTGTTTTGCTGATAATATAAGCACTAAGTTGGAAAAGTTACATTTTAAAAACATGCTTAACCCTTTCGGTATTTTATATAATCCTGTTTCGATTTATAAAACATTAAACCGAATTTTAAACCAACAGTTTTACACTAAAAATGATCTTTTTCAGCATAATGGACATTGGCATAGTTTCGATCATCACAGCCAATTTTCTCACCAAGATTATAAAATTGTTATAGAACAAATCAACGCAGCAGTACAACAATCATTTGAATGGTTGGATACTGCAAATCGGCTTATTATTACTTTAGGAACAGCGCATGTATATCAATTTATAGAAACCGATAAAATCGTTGCCAATTGTCATAAAGTTCCATCAAAACACTTCAATCATTTTTTGCTTAGAACGGGTCAAATTTGTGATTCACTCAGTTCTATTTTAAATGTATTAAAAAAGAAAATTGCTGATTTAGAAGTCATTTTTACCGTCAGTCCTATACGGCATATTCGTTTGGGCATGATGGAAAACCAACGCAGTAAAGCTACTTTATTGCTGGCTATTCATCAATTGGTAGAGCAGCTAGATTTTGTCCATTATTTTCCAGCGTATGAATTGGTTTTGGATGATTTACGGGATTATCGTTTTTATAAAGCAGATATGATCCACCCCAATTCTCAAGCAATTGATTATGTTTGGGAACATTTTTCTAATACTCATTTTGAAAAGGAAACACTAGAATTGAACCACAAAATCGAAGCGATTCAACAAGCTAGTCAGCATCGTTCATTTCATCCTAGCTCAGATCAACACCAACAATTTTTGCATAAGTATTTAGGAAGAATTGATGCGTTGGAAGCGCAATATTCTTTTTTAAAACTGGATGTGGAAAGAGTACAATTAGGTCAACAACTAATCAATTCAAGTGACAAGATGACTTGAAGTCACCTTATCACTACAACACTATTTGATATCGCAAGTCAATAAATGCTTATCTTCTATAAATCCCTCTAATTTATCTCCAATTTGTACCGGGCCCACACCTGCTGGTGTTCCTGTGTAGATCATGTCACCTTGTTGGAGTTTGAAATATTTAGAAACGTAAGTAATGAGATAGTTAAAGTCAAAAATAAGATCGTCCGTTGTACCACGCTGAACGATTTCATCATTTTTTTTCATCGAAAATTCAATCGTCTTGGAATTTTTGAGTTTGTCCATATTCACAAACTTACTGATAGCCGCCGAACCATCAAAGCCTTTCGCAATTTCCCAAGGATGCCCTTTTTCTTTACACTGCTGTTGTATATCTCGTGCGGTAAAGTCAATTCCAAACGCCACTTGATCGTAATACTTGTGTGCAAATTCGGGTTGTACGTGGCGACCATTTCTACATATTTTCAAGACTAATTCTGCCTCATAATGCAAATCTTTTGTAAATTCTGGATAATACAAGGGCTTGTCGTTCACCAACAGTGCCGAAGGTGGTTTCATAAAGATCAGCGGTTTGGTTGGCATTGTATTGCCTAACTCTTTGACATGATCGGCGTAATTTCGTCCTATACAGATTATTTTCATTTATTATTGTGTTCGTGTGTTCATGTGTTCATGTGCGCAGGTGTTAATATTCGAGACGCTCTTGAACACGAACACATTCCTAAAATCTCACATTCGCCAGTCCCGTCAAGTCTTTCACTTCTTTGATGGTCTGCTGCGCTCGCTTTCGGATTTCGTATGAAGATTGTTTGATCTGATTTTTAACCTCTTTTTTATTAGACTGTAATGCTGCTTTATTGGCTTTGAATTGATTGCTTAATTCAACTAAGGCATCGGCAACAGTTGTTTTTAAATCGACATATTTCAGTGCGCCAGCAGTATGATCGTCCATGAGCGATTGATGTGCTTCGGTCTTTCCACAAGCACGTAGCAAAGTAAATAGATTTTGAATACCGGCACTCATTTCGCCCTCAGGCGTATCGCCTGTATCGGTCACAGCAGATTTAATTTGTTTACGAATACGGGCTTCGTCACCAAACACATTAATGAAGTGTTTGATCCCCGCACTCTTACTCATCTTGCGAGTAGGGTCAGCGGTGGAATTAATTTTTGGTGTTTCGGTATGCAAGGTTTCTGGCATTACAAAATATTCTTTACCAACAGAATTATTGAACCGTTGCGCAATTTCACGGGTTAATTCTAGGTGCTGATCTTGGTCTTTTCCAACGGGTACAAAGTCCGCTTTATAAATCAAAATATCGGCTGCTTGTAACACAGGATAGTCAAATAGACCCGCAGTAATTATCGCATCACTTCCTTTCTGCTCCACATCCTTGCTCTTGTCTTTGAACTGCGTCATACGACTCAATCGTCCGTAGCTACAAAAACAGTTGAATATCCAAGACAACTCGGTATGTTCAGGAATTAAAGACTGAATAAATAATGATTCTGGTTTTACACCAACCGCTAATAAATTAAAGATCAGTTCCCATGTATTCGTTCGTAGTTTCTTAGGATCATAGGGCATGGTCATGGCATGATAATCCACTACACCATAGACACATTCGTAATTTTGTTGTAAATCTACCCAATTTTTGACTGCACCAAAATAGTTACCAAAGTGCATATCACCCGTAGGCTGAATACATGAGAGTACTTTTTTCATTGTT
>JAHDFQ010000223.1:4709-6334 GCA_020628085.1 Saprospiraceae bacterium | reverse complement strand
ACTCCAAAACGAAAAAAGCACATTTCATACAACTGTATCAAATGTGCTTTCTTTATTGAAAAAAGACGATACTTTTACGCCACTACTTTCGCTACCAAATCAGCTGCTTCTTGTAACTGAATAGCCGAGTGTACCTCTAAACCAGATTCGTCAATAATCGTTTTTGCAATGTCTGCATTAGTTCCCTGTAAACGAACAATGATTGGAACCGTAATCGCATCACCCATATTTTTATAAGCATCTACAACACCATTGGCAACACGATCGCAACGAACGATACCACCAAAAATATTAATTAGAATCGCTTTTACATTTGGATCACGTAAAATAATACGGAAAGCTTGTTCTACACGAGCTGCATCTGCCGTACCTCCAACATCGAGGAAGTTAGCAGGTTCACCGCCTGATAATTTAATAATATCCATGGTTGCCATTGCCAAACCTGCACCGTTGACCATACAACCCACGTTTCCATCTAAGTTGACATAACTCAACCCATAGCTTTTAGCTTCTACTTCCGTTGGGTCTTCTTCATCGGTGTCACGTAATTCAGCCAAATCTTTATGACGGTACAATGCGTTATCATCCAAGTCTACCTTACAATCAACGGCTACGATACGATCATCACCTGTTTTCAAGCAAGGATTGATTTCAAACATAGACGCATCGGAACCTAAAAAGGCTTTATATAAATTAGAAATGAATTTCGTCATTTCTTTGAATGCTTGACCACTTAGACCAAGATTGAAGGCAATTTTACGCAATTGAAAACCCTGTAAACCTAATGTTGGGTCAATATATTCTTTATGCACTAATTCTGGTGTCTTTTCTGCCACTTCTTCTATATCCATTCCACCTTCTGTAGAATAAATAATCACATTACACTTTCTACCTCGATCCATCAAAACAGAAATATAATACTCTTTACACGCATCAAAATCTGGTGCATATACATCTTCGGCTACCAATACTTTACGCACTAATTTACCTTCTCCGTCTAAACCACCTGGTGTTTGAGGTGTTTTTAACATCATACCGATAATATTACCAGCATGTTCCTTCACCTCCGCTTCATTTTTGGCTAGTTTAACACCACCACCTTTTCCACGTCCACCTGCATGAATTTGAGCTTTTATCACACAAAATTCGCTATTATAATCTTTTTGAAGCGTTTTGAATGCTTCAACTGCCTCATCGACATTGTGCGCTACAATACCTTCTTGAATCGCTACACCGTAGCTTTTTAATAAATTTTTGCCTTGATATTCATGCAAATTCATATATACTTCTTTTTACAGATTAATGGTTTTGAAATGTACTTTCTACTGATTGAACCCATAACAGGCACAATCGTTTCAATATTGATGCAAATTTAATGGATTTTGATAGAAAAGCATAAGATTGAAGAGGCTATTATTGGGAATAGTGTTTTTCTCTGGTAAGATTGGTTTTAATGTTAAGAAATTATGAATTTAATCTTTTTAACATTTATTCAATTGGAATAGTGTTTTTTTTGTCACATATTTGTAGTGTAACAAATGAATAAAAAAACTAGAGTTGAACGAAAAACTTGAATTAGTGTAAAATAACCAACTTCTTCAACAACTTCTTCAACAACTTCTTCA
>JAHDFQ010000223.1:0-4609 GCA_020628085.1 Saprospiraceae bacterium | reverse complement strand
CAACTTCTTCAACAACTTCTTCAACAACTTCTTCATCTCTCTTTTGAGAGAGATAAATGTATAAAAAACTAAATTACTACATCTTGTTTGTAGTAACAGTCTGTTATTATTTTTTAATAATAAAATAAGGACTAATGCTGCTAAGTTGACGCCAAACAGCAAAAGCCCTATTGTTTTAGGTAAAACTTCCTAAAATTATGAAAAAGAATCTAATTTTTTGCCTTTTATGCATTGGTATGTTGTTTGTCGCTTGCGAGCAAGAACAATTAGTACCAACAAACCTAGAAAACTCCCATAAAGTAGAAAAAGATGGAGTAGTTACAGATACGGATCCTCTAACTTTTGAAGCATCACTGAATGAAACGTACACTAAAAAATGCAATAAGCCAGATAATGTTGATACAGAAGAATTTGAAATAAAGATTAGTCAAAATACAATTACCGTAGCAACGCAGAATAAGGTAGTTAGTGCTATATCTGAGTCCATACAAGAAAGAGGATACGAGCCGTTTGCTATTGATATTGATGCAGAAGAAGAAATAATAGAGCTAATTTATGATGATGATGGTGTTTTTGCAAATCCTGTCATTTGTTCTCTAAACCCTATTCCTGACAATGACTGTTATTTTTTTGATGATGGATTGGAAGCAGCGCAGTCTTGCGATCAGTTTGAGGAGACAGATTTGTTCAGTCCTATATATGGAGGCTGCGATTGTACAAATTCAAATATAAATGCTACAGTTAACTCTTTTAGTGCAACAATTAATAGTAACTATCCGATACCAGATAATCATTTACATTGGTCTGATATTCAATATGGAGGATACGATGGGCAAGAGTTCTACGACCTTGTTAATGCTGGAAATTATCCTTTATGGGATGAAAATGATGAAACAAGTCCTTTAAGTTCATGTACAACTATAGATTGTATAGATGGTGGACAAATGAATGAGTATTATTGTACAACTATAGATTTTATAAACCAATTTAGACCAACACCTCAGCATGAGTTTATTTCAATTGAGATTTACTCAGAATTCCTTGTGCCAAATGGTAGTGCAACTACATTTTTCTGGTGGTTTGAGATCAAATATGGTATAAGTATTTCTTGTTGTGATTGTTGTTGTTAAGTTTGAAATTATGAACTATAAAAAATAATATTTATTAATAACTCTCTTTAGTATAGACAGACTGGAGAGTTTTAAATTATAAAAATAGGTGTCATGAAAAAAATAATACTTACCATTTTCTTTATTACAAACACTCTTTTTCTTTTCTCTCAAATTTTGGTTATCGATCAGCTTTATAACTCTTTCTCACCAAGATGCTATCCTTCACTAAATGGGAATATTTTAATGCAAAATAATGGATTTGATGCTGGAGAAGATGGACAAACTATCATAATAGAATATGATAATGATTTAAACGAGGTATCGGAATTTAATTTTGATCAGACCAATTATCCTATCGCTAATATTGTACATGTTTTAGAAAGAGATGATTCAAACGATTATCTAGTTGGATTTTCGGATTATTCTAGCGTAGAGGATCGATACTATCTTTATACAGCTAGTCTTTCTTCTACATTAGATAACTTAGTTGTAATGGATTCAACAAGCTTAGGAAGCGATGGAGATATATCTACAATTCAAGGTATAGAGATTGAAGGAGTTGTATATTACTACTTCACTTATATTAATAGTATTCTAAACTACTTTGTTGAAATAGATGCAAGTACTGGCGAAATAATAAAATTTGATAAAAATAACCTAATCGAAGATGGACTACCATTGATCTTATTACAGATAAGAGACGTAGGGGAAACAATGACTGACAGAATACTAACGAATCAAAGGGACATAATTGAAATTGATAAAGGTGATGACTCTCAGATTGTTTCATCAAGTGTTTGTTGGTTTGATACGTTTAATAACTTCTATAGAATCAATAAACTAAATTTTGAGTTTACAGAAAATAACGAATACATGGTTGTAGCAGGGGAAACAACGAAGCAGGATGTAAGTGGTGATTTTTTTGCAACGGGTCGTATTCTTTTTGATGATCTAGATTCTGATTGTAATCGACCAGACAATCTAGTTGTAAGTGAAGAAGTAACGTATGGTGCATTTATTAATTCGCTATTCAAAAATAAAGATACAGGAGAGATATGGGCCGTTGGAAGTACTAGTGATCCTAGAACTTTGACTGGTTTAGATCAGTTTCCAAAAGATTTTCCCACGAAAATAATAATAGATAAATTCGATAAAAATGGAGAACATCTATTTCAAGTAGAATATTTATCTGATGCACATATATCTCCTTGGGATGCTGTGACTACATCTGATGGTGGATTAGCGATTGTAGGGAGTAATTATGATTTTGAAGAATTACTCTATTATAGAGGGTTTATCATGAAATTAACAGCAGACGGTGAATTACTACCAACTTCTACGGTTAATATTATTAAGGCAGATCAGTTGAGTGTTTTTCCCAACCCCACGAGTAAAAATATTCAAATAAAAGTACCAAATGGTAATAATGAATATTCATTTACCATTTTAAATAATCTAGGACAGACTATTCTCATAAGAAATGGGGTATCAAGCGATACTGAACTTACCTTAGATCAATGTCCTAAAGGATTGTATTATTTGCATATCGTAGATCAAGATGGAGCAATTCAAATAGAGAAAATAATCAAGCAATAGTATTTAAAAAAGCTAGTAGATATTTCAAAATATCTGCTAGCTTTTTTTAAATAAACCTTATTCCACCTTTATAAATCGCTGCACCAAATGTGTTCCATCAGCCTGCTCTAATCGAACTATATACATTCCTTCAGAAAAATCTCGTACATCAATGGTTTGTTGTTGAGTTGGATGTTCGATCTGTTGACGGAATAGTTGTTGTCCTGTGTTAGAGTAGATACATAAATATCCCGCTGTAATAGGTTGATCCCAAGAAATATTTAAATCTGCTACAGTTGGATTTGGCGATACCGTCATTTTTGTTGCTTGTTGGATGCTTGCTTGTTCGATTGGTGCTTGAAAAGCGATCATATTTAGATTAGCTGTATTACTAATAGTTACCGTATAATCCTCAATCTCTCCGTAGGTTACATTGCTACAAGGTGCCGTTGGTGGACTGTTCCAACGCATGGCAATCCGCATACGAGTCGTACCACTAACAGCGTCATTAGGAACAGCTATCGAACCTTGTGCAGGAATTGCATTTCCAATTCCAGTAAAAACTTGTTCTCCTGCATCATCAAAACTTCCATTTCTATTAAAGTCAATCCAAACCTTAAACGATTCATTATAAATATTTCCAGAAAAACCTGGGGTTAGAGTAATCGGAACATTTTGACCAACAGAAACACTTGCAGTTAAATTAGTGAAATCACGATATCCGTCATTATCACCAGAATCATTATCTATACCTCCAAACTGAACCCGTTGGATATATTCGTAGGTTGTATTTCCTCCAGAAACATTACAATAATCGACGGTCAAACAAGCATCCGTTGGATCGTTTGGACAAGGATCTTCCTCATCACAGACCCCATCATTATCAGCATCTTGCAATGTACCAACACAAGCACAGTTTGCATCAAATTGATCGTTGATTGTACATAAATCACCATCATCACAAGGCGTATTCGGCGCACAGGTTATTGCCCCAATAAATAAAGTATAATCCTCTACTTCTCCGTAAGTAATATTACTGCATGGACTATTGGGTGCACTATTCCAACGCATACTTACCCGCATTCTCGTCAAACCATTGCTAGCATTATTGGGTATGTTTACAATTCCTGAAGCTGGTGTGATATTTCCTGTTCCACTAAAAGCCTCTTCTGTATTGGGATCAAAAATACCGTCTCGGTTGTAATCAATCCAAACTTTAAAGACTTCGGTATAAACATTCCCAGAAAAACCTGGCGTGAGTGTAATCGGAATGGCTGCACCCTGTTCAACAGATGCTACGATAGAAGTATAATCTCCGTATCCGTCATCATCACCCGAATCGTTATTTATGGTACCAAATTCTACTTTTTGGATAAACTCATAGGTGGTGTTTCCTCCTTGTGAAATACAGTAATCCTCTGGTGCAGCTTCCTCGACAAAATTTAAATAATCCAAATTGAAACTACCACCAATAAAATCCAGTCGAAGAATTTGATTGGAACTTTGAGGAATATTAACACCACTAACTGTTAAGGTATCATAGATATTCCAACTACCTGTATTTTGAATATCGAAAGTGGTCAAAACCGTTCCATTCAGGGAAACTTGTACATCACCAGGATTACTAGAATTTGAAGAAACAGGAAGTTCTAATGTGTACACTCCTGCTTGCGCATCTACCGTATACTCAAGCCATTCACCACCTTTAATCCAACCCACGTAAGTACTCGAAACATCTACATTATCGTTTGGACGATAACTGGCGTCACCATTTCTTGTCGCATCGTCATTATAAGCAACACCTTGTCCACCTTCATCATATTCTTCCAATTCAATTAAACCTGGAATAATATGAACTTCACAATTATAAGGATACTGACCAGTTGTACAATCAATCATCTCATCTGCATCACAAATGCCGT
>JAHDFQ010000222.1 GCA_020628085.1 Saprospiraceae bacterium | reverse complement strand
CAAGTAATTTAGTAAAGGCACTTATCTAAAAAGCATAAAAAATAGGATTGTTCATTTTATTAAATTCAATAAACATCGAAGGGGCTGATGCGTTTTGGAAGTAATATCTCAACTTAAAATCATAAGAATAATGTCCTCAACGCTATCTGTCATTACGCTGGTAAAAAACCGATCAACTCAACTCAAAAACTTATTAAAAGGGTTAGAATCTTCTACTATGATGCCTGATGAGCTTATTGTTGTTTTTATGAATGAAGCGATAGATCATTCGATTGATAGTTCTTGTTTTCCTGTTCAAAAAGTACGGTTAGATGACGAACATGAAGCTATTCCATTAGCAAAAGCACGAAATTTAGGGGCTTCAATAGCAACAGGTGAATTTCTTTTGTTTTTGGATGTTGATTGTATTCCTGGCACAGATTTGTTGGAAGATATGTTAGCGTTTCAACAAAAATATGATGCGTTAACGATGGGTGATATTCGATATTTAAATCGACATTGGGAGACAGATCATTTTAATGAAACACACTTGAAGAAACACAGCGTTGCACATCCTAATCGTCCCAAAGTAACCCCAAAAGCATCTATATTGATGAATGATTACGGGTATTTTTGGTCGCTGTGTTTTAGTATTTCTGCTAAAAATTTTAAACGTATCGGTGGTTTTGACGAATGCTTTATCAATTACGGTGCAGAAGATACCGATTTTGGTTTTACGGCACGAAAATTAAAAATTCCGTTTTGTATTATTGGAAGTCCATGCTATCATCAGTATCATGATGTTTGTCGTCCACCACTTAATAATTTTGATTCCATTGTTTATAATGCTTCCGTGTTTAAAAACAAATGGAATCAGTGGGCTATGCAAAAATGGCTAACTGCCTTTTCAGAACGTGGTTATATAGAATGGGCAGAAGATCAAAATGATATTCAAACACTAAAGTACCCAACTGACGAGGAGGTTCAAGCGGCAAAACAGGTGTCAGCGCAGGGTTTTTAATTACATAACTCTAGAATGTATCGTTCAATATCTTTTACTGCATTATGGTCAAATAAATTCGTTAAATTTTTAGGATTGATATCCATCGCTTTTTTGAGTAATTTATCAAAACTATGAACCGTAGGAAAATCATAAGATACGACTGCTACGTCTAATTCTTCTAACACTTTTGCTTTACTAATTTGTTCTTCATAAGGACGTTCTTCAGGAACACAAATAAAAGGACGTTCGGCATGAGCCACTTCAAGCATGGTATTGTTTCCACAAGAACCCACCACGATATTAGCTGCTCTCAAATAAGGATACGTATCAGCAACCCGACCTGCAAAGTATATATTATTTGGAAAATTTTCTTGCTCTTGCACTTCATATTTACCCAATATAACAAACAGTTTTTTAGGATATTTTTCAGCAATTTTTATAATGCTAGGTAGATTGGTGCTATTGTCATATAATCCGTTTGTAAAAACTATTACAAATTGATTATTGTTGATACCTAGTTGTTTTCGAGCATCACTACTACTGAGATATTTTCCTTTATGCCTACAAATGCCACCTACATATAATGTTTTGTCGATCAGCCATTGGGGTGTTTCAGGATGTTCAAAGATTTTTGGTAGTGGAAAAATAGTAGCGTGACTACTTTGATAAGCCTGCATGTGCGCCAAATCATTTCGATTACCTGTTAACCGAAAAGAGATAGCTGGAACACTACACAAACGAGCAAATTGGGTCATTTCTGCTGACACATCCGTAATAAAAAAATTAGGATTTTTATCTTCAAAAAAAGTACTGATTTTATTCATACGTGCTCTAATCTGGTCAACTCCTAGTGGTGCATGATGAAACACTTCAGGTTCAGGTGCAATTGACTGATCATAATTGCTCAAGTGAGCGTGATCTTCTGGAAGTTGAACGAATTGATAAACCGTATTCGTTGATTTATTTTGAAGTGGATAACTCGTTAGTAGGGTAGAAGGAATGCTCCAATTTGAAAGCAATGTATTTGCTCTGGTCGCATGCCCACTACCCATGTGATGTGCGTAATATCCGATATTGATGTTTGTTTTGCTCACAATAAGTCTTTTTAGTCTAAAAAAATTTGTAGAAAACTATACTGCTTTTTTTGAAGTAGTTGAAATGCGTTTTTTGCTTTTTTCTTGAAAAATTAAGCGTTGGAAATGATCTTCATAATTGTCAATCATCAGATCAATATCACAAAAATCAATCGCACGTTGACGACAATCTTTTCTATCTAATTTTTTACATGCTGTTATAGCAGAAGCCAACTGATCTACATTTCCTTTTTCAACAATTCGACCCGTTTTTGATGTGATAATTTCAGGTGAAGCACCACTCTTAAAGGCTGCAACAGGAGTTCCACAAGAAAGTGATTCTGCTAAAACTAATCCATACGGTTCTTCCCACATAGATGTGAAAAGAAATACACTCGCTTTATGAAAATAATCTCGCATTTGTTCTTGTTTCAAATGTCCTAAAAAGCAATTGTAACGATCATCTAACAACGGTGCTACTTCTTTGTCAAAATATTCTTGATTGCTCATATTTCCTGCCAAATACAAAAATGTATTACTTTTTCGTGCTGCTTTTAAAGCTAAATGTGGTGCTTTCTCTGGGCATATTCTTCCAAACCAAACCGCATTATCACCTTCCACTTTTGGTTGATAACTCCAAAAATCAGTATCGACTCCATTATAAATAATTTCACTTTCTTTAATATAATCATACCACGTCTCCGCAACATGTTCGCTGATACTGATGTAGTGATTATTTGGATGTTTTTGAGCGAGTAGAGTTGCGCTTTGCATGAATGCAAATGGAGGTACATGAATAGTTGTTACCATCGGTGTATCAATGGTACGAGCCATGCTGATCGGAATATAATGCAATGAATTATTATGAATAATATCGTAATTCTTATCTTGTAATTGCAGCATGATGTCCAGATATGCGTGGTGGGTTTGCATAAATTCATCATTAAAGGATTCATGGTCGGGTGTAATATCCTTTGTTGATTCACAATCGACACCTTTTACGTTTATTTCTACAATATTCAAATCCATATCGGATCCCGAACAGGCATACACATCTACTTGGTGACCTTTTTGACCTAGTTTCTTTGCCAAAACATGCGTCAGCATTTCAAGACCACCCGCAAATGGTTCAGCAATAGGAAATTTTAAGTGAGCGATAATAGCGATTTTCATATGTTGGTTTTTTGGTTGGTTAATAAATAGTCAGATTTTACCTATGCAACTTTTCTGTTGTCCATATCAAATTCTTCATCTTCTGAAATTTGGTAAAAGGCATCCGAAATATTTTGGGTATGCTTCAATTGTTGTCTAACTTGAATTTCAGCTAAAAACAATAAAAAGCAAATAATACTAGTACTAAATAGGTAGATGGGTTGATTTTGGAAAACCGTAAACATGGCTAATAAAAGTGGCAATAGAAATCGTAAATTTGAAGATGCATCTAATTTGGTATTCATACCCAAAAACTTATTGGTACGCTTGAAGCCCATATCAGAAAAGAAAAGCACTTTTATCCAAGCAAAAGCTCCTTCGTAAGCCAATGCAATATGATGTACGAATATTTGCCATTTTGCTATGAAACCATTCACTTTCGGCAAGCACATAAAGAACGTAAACTTCAATAGTAGATCAATACAGATACTACCGAAGGCAAGCATAGCAATACTTTGCCAAACTGGAGCTGCTGTAATTCCAAAAAGTATAGATGCTATGGCTAGAATTTGCATTGGAATAAATAAAAAATTGAACCAAGCTGTTAAAAATAGAATGTTACTACTTACTTTTTTCCAATTCCAATCTGTATTTGTAGAAAAGTAGTGCAATAATGTTTGCATATTTCCATATACCCAGCGTTCTCTTTGAACGGATAAATCGGAAAGTTCTGTCGGCATTAGTCCTTTTCCAACTGATTCGTTTACAAAAACACCACAATAGCCTGCTTTATGAATATTTAATCCCAGATCAACATCTTCTGTGATAGATTTACC
Organism: Saprospiraceae bacterium; assembly: GCA_020628085.1. Taxonomy (GTDB): domain Bacteria; phylum Bacteroidota; class Bacteroidia; order Chitinophagales; family Saprospiraceae; genus JAHDES01. The sequence goes on along the minus strand of JAHDFQ010000222.1, from coordinate 2,341 downwards.
TTTCCATAACCCTGCTTGTTCAAGTGCTGTTTTGCGTATAAAACTTACCGTACCAGTTGCTAAAACAGCATTGCATGTATTGGCAACATTCATATATACATTAAAAAAGTGGCGATATTCAGAAGCAATAATTTGGTTCTGTGTGTCTACATTTAGGTATGCTTGTGGAAATTGAACCAACCCTACTTCTGATGAGCAGTGCGTCAAAGCTCGATTGATAATATTAGGTTCTAAAATATAATCTGCATCAATGACTAAAATATAATCTGCTTTCGGTGAAGTTTTTTCATAACTTATATTTAATGCCCCAGCTTTAAAACCTTTAACGTTATCGAAGTGGTAAAACTTAAATTGATCGCCCAAATACGAACAATATTCTTGAACAGGCTTCCATGTTTCTTCATCAGGTGTGTTGTTGTCCAAAACAATAACCTCATAGTTTGAATAATTGAGATTAGAAACAGATTTTAAAGTCTGGATTAATAATTCAGGTGGTTCATTATAACAAGCAATGTGGATAGATACAAAAGGCTCTGTGCTTGATAATTTAGATGTCGGAGTATGGGGCTTCAATGAAGCGGCAATGAGTCTACCAACCCCTATTACTATAGCGATTAATAGATTTACAGATAATACTATAATAAATAATTGTGGGAAAGCAATGCCAACACATAATGCTACTGCAAGCATTACGAAACGGTTAAAATGTTTCATAAATTTGATTTTTCTTTTGAGGTACTAATTTTTGTAAAACATATAGGAATGACCGTTAACTATTCTGTCAATAGTTAAGATTTAAACCCTGTATTACTAAAAATTAATTGAATTTTGTTTGAATTCATAACATGAATTAGATCACTATCTATGCTATGAATTACGTGATATATGTTAAAAGAATTTGTCGTTTAATTGTTCAAATAAAATACGTTAAAACAGATATTTATGAGTATTTTTTAAATGTTATTTTTATATGATTGCAAAACACATAAATTCATGTTTGCGTTGGTATATACTTGATTTACAAATAATTACATTGACGATTCTATTTTAATCTAAATACAGTGACTCATAATAAAGCACCATATTATATTAGTTATTCTTATCTTTTATCTCACGTAAAAATTCAGAAGGAGTTTTATTAAAAGTTGCCCTAAAAATGCGTGTAAAATAGCTCTTGTTTTTTAATCCTACCGCATGAACGACATCTGAAATGTTATGCGTATTATTTTGCAATAGTTTCATGGCTTTTTCCATCCTATAATTCTGAAGATAGACATTAAACGTTTTGTCGTAAGCCGTTTTAAAAAGTAATTGAATTTTCTTTTCATTAATTCCAACGAACTTTTCAATGTCTTTAATTCGTATAGAAGAAGCAATGTTTTTTTCTATATAATTTTCGATTTCCACCAGTAGTTGGTATTCTTTTACATTCACTTTTTTATTAAAATCATCGACTCGATAGGATGCTACAAATTGATCCCACTGGGCAGCCAACATTTCATAACTTTTACCTTCTTTAACGAAAATATCAACTACTTTAGATGTTCTTTCTTCTAGTAAATCATTGATAATGTTGAATATTACTAAACTATAATCTCCTTTGAAATAGAATTTTTTTGCTCCTTTTTTGTCTTTTATAGTATCCAAAAGCACCCCACTATTTTCATCGTCAATATGTTCTACTTTTTTATAAAACTGAGCTCGATCTATTTCAATACTACAAATTTCCACTTTTTCATTTGCTGGAAAAATCAATACATGTCCATTCTTTTTTGAACTCGCTACGATAATATTTTCGTATTTATCACAAGGATGAGGCATTTCATCTTTTTCAAAATGATGAACAAATGCTCCATCCCTACAATGCATAAACTTCATTGGGTGTACTTGATCGTACGTAAATTCAATGGTCATTTGTTCATTGAATTTCACCTGATAATTTAGTAAGCCAAAACCATTCTTAAAGTCAACACCAGTGATGCGACCCTCTCCATATAAGTCAGGAATATCTACCCAGTAAAAATGATTCTCATGTTTGAAAGTAGTATTTAAGCCTTTTGAAATATCCTGAATCACTTCAACTAGAGGTAGCGAACTAACATGTAACACTGTCATAAATGTATCTATTCAATTTATATTCAATTCTAAATCTAATAAATCCATTTTACACTACTACAATCCAAATCTATGTTTTTTGTTTTAATCTTAACCCTAATGACTACAACAAAACCTAATAAGGTTAAATATTATCCTGATAAGACTAAATCTATTCCTATTTTTTATTTCGGAGGTTCAGTTAAATTTTCAATTTGAACATTTATCCACATACTCGTTTTATTTA
>JAHDFQ010000221.1 GCA_020628085.1 Saprospiraceae bacterium | reverse complement strand
ATAATCAAATTTCCTTGCCCCAATAAGGTGTACAACGGGCCAGGACATGCGCCCGTCAATGCCCAACCCAATCCAAAACAAGTACCACCAATGATACTTGCGGTATAGGTTTTGGGTTTGTCTTTAAAAGCAATGGTTTTACCATCTATATTTTTCATATCGCTCTTTTTTATAAAAAAGTGCATGATAGCACCAACGACTACGGCAACTCCGATGATACCGTACATATGAAAGCTTTGGAAACGAAACATTTCTTGTATCCGAAACCATGAAACGGCTTCCGATTTAGTCATCACGATTCCAAATAAAATTCCTATAAATAAAAAACGAAGTAAGCGCATGAATCTATTTTTTTGTGAAGGAAAATGATCTGGTGACTGTAGTCATCAGTTCATTACACCTATAGCGATAAAATAAGTGGTAACAAAACAAAGGTGCTGAGCAACCCACCGATAAAAAATCCGATAACGGCAACCAAAGAGGGTAGTTGTAAATTAGATAATCCCGTAATGGCATGACCTGAGGTACAACCACCTGCATAACGAGTTCCGAAACCAATCAAAAATCCTCCAACGATCATTAAAATAAATCCAGAAAGTGTAAAGAGATGTTCAAAATTGAATATATCTTGGGGAATGTATCCTAATCCTTCAGCTTTGGTTTGTGGAATTTGGATACCTAGTGCTGTTAAATCAGCAATCGTAGCAGCGGATATTTGAACTGGCTCTGGACTAGCGAAAAAGGTTACGGCAAGACCACCACCAATAATTGCCCCAATAACAAAGGTCAATAACCAATCGTGGCTTTTCCAATCATATTTGAAATAATCAGCTATTTTTCCTGCTCCACCAATCGCACACATGGCTTGAAAAGAAGAGGAAACCCCGAATTTTTTTCCTGTATAAATCAATAAAAACATGACCAAAGCGATCATTAGACCTGATATGGACCAGTGCCAAGGTTGAGATATAAATTCCATGAAGTGTTGTTTAGGTCAAGTTGACAAGCAACTTGTAAGTTATTAGTTAACTGGTTATTGGTAAACGTTGAACAATCATTGGTTTTACCAATGATATGTTTGAAACTGATAACAAATTAACCAATTACTGTTTTATTGTAGAAGGACAAACAAAAGTGGTTGTAGGAATACTAGACACTTTAATATCATCAAATTTTCCTTGCACATTGATGAGGTTTTCAAAACCTCGTGCTTTTAAAATAGACGCTGCCACGGTAGAACGATAACCAGAACGACAGTGCATATAATAAGTCGTTTCTTTGTCAATAGCACTCATATTGTTGTTCATAAAATCTAGCGCAAAATGTTGTGCAGAAGAAATATGTTCGGCTTCCCATTCACCTGGTTTACGGACATCTAATATGTCAATGGATTGATCTTTTTTATAAATATGCTCAAAATCATCAACAGAAATCGTTTCGATGGTATCTACTTCTTTTCCACTTTCTTTCCAAGCCTCAAAACCACCTTCAAGATAACCAATGGCATTATCGTAACCGACTCTAGCCAATCGCATAACAGTTTCTTCGGCTCTTCCTTCGGGTGCAATAATCAATATTTCTTGTTGTAAATCAGTGATTAATGCGCCGACCCAAGGAGCAAAACTTCCATCTAAACCAATAAATACGGAATTCGGTACAAAACCATTTACAAAGACCGTTTTGTCTCGAACATCCAAAATGAGTGCATTGGTTTCATTAGCAACCACCTCAAATTCTCGTGGAGATAAAGCTCTTGCCCCACGTTCCATTACCGTATCAATGTTTTCGTAACCCTTTTTATTGAGCATGGCATTTTTGGCAAAATATTGTGGTGGAGGTAATAAACCATCTGTTACTTCGGCTATAAATTCTTCCTTTGTCATATCTGCACGAAGTGCATAATTGGTCGCTTTTTGACTGCCTAAAGTATCCCAAGTTTCGCTACTCATATTTTTACCACAAGCAGAACCTGCACCATGGGCTGGATAAACGATTACTTCATCAGGTAGCGTCATTATTTTATTTCGTAAACTATCAAATAACCAACCTGCCAAATCTTCTTTGGTTACGCTACCACTTTTTTGTGCCAAATCTGGGCGACCCACATCACCAATAAAAAGAGTATCACCTGTAAAAATAGCATGTTCTTTTCCCGATTCATCCAAAAGCAAATAAGTGGTACTTTCAGGCGTGTGTCCAGGTGTATGCAGCACTTTTATGGTCACATTTCCTAATTGGAAAACTTCGCCGTCTTTTGCTAAGTGCTTTTCATACTTGGTTTCAGCATTAGGGCCATAGATTATTTTTGCACCTGTTTTTTGTGCTAAATCTAAATGACCAGAAACAAAGTCGGCATGAAAATGTGTTTCAAAAATATATTTAATCTTTACGCCATTTTCTTTGGCTTTATTGATATACGGAGCGGTTTCCCTCAACGGATCAATAATTGCAGCTTCGCCATTGCTTTCTATGTAATATGCACCTTGTGCTAGGCAACCTGTATATATTTGTTCAATTTTCATTGGTAGTATGATTGAATGTATTTCTATTTCAAATACAAAGAAATAAGATTTAAAATATAGTTTTAGTGATGTTTGTCACATGGATAGCCCAATTTATCTAAAACCTCTTTTTCCTAAAAAATTATGAAGGATTCAGACCAAATTTGGGTTTAATTTTTCTTTTTTTGAATGAAGTTTATAAAAAACACATGATTTTATCGTTTGGTTGTAACCAAATATGAAGGAATCATATCAATTAGAGTTCTTTATTCACCTGTAATGTATAATTCTTTAAACAATTTGCGCCCTCTTTCTTATCGAACCAATTGACAGCATGTTGAATGCGAAAAAAGAAATGTTCTTTTCCTATTTTATCAAATAAGCCAAAACGAGCAAAAATATCTCGTATCGGCCCTTTTACACCGACCATAGAAAAAATAATAGATCGTTCAGTACAATAATCAGTAATAGCTTCTAGCGTACGAACACCCGTGCTATCAATACCATTAATCGGATCAGCATCGAGGATGATTTGTTTTAAATCTATTCCTTTTTGTTCTATTAAGGCTTTAATTTGTTCTGTAAAATAATCCACGTTTGCGTAATATAGACGTGCATCAAAACGAATGATCAGTAATTCTGGTCGAGTCAATAGACCTTCAAAACGATCAATATTTCTATAATACGGTTCGTCTGGAATTTTACCCAAAACAGCAATATGTGGTCGAGTCGTACGATAAATCATCAATCCGATGGATAGTGCAGCACCCAATAAAACACCTTCTTCGATTCCTAGAAATAATGTTCCGACGAAAGTCGCTGCTAACATCCAAAAATCTGGACGATAATATTTCCATAAGCGGATTGCCTCTTTAATTTCAAATAATCCATAAACTGCCACCATGATAATAGATGCCAAAATAGCTTTGGGTAAATAGTAAAACAATGGCGTTAAAAAAAGTAAAGTAACTATAATCAAAAGCGCACTAATAATAGACGCTAAACCTGTTTTTGCACCCGTCTGATCATTGACAGCCGTTCGAGCAAAACCGCCAGTAGTAGGGTAGGCTTGAAAAAAAGAACCAAAAATATTGGCGGCACCCAAGGCAATTAATTCTTGATTCGGAATAACCTGATAATTTCGATGTTTGTTTTGAATGGCTTTTGCTACTGCCATACTTTGCATAAAATTGATAAATGCAATCGTCAAAGCAATCGGAAAAAGTGATTTTAACTGATCCCATTGAAGTACGGGAATAGCAAAATTTGGTAAACCCTCGGGAACCGTTCCCATAATATGTACACCTTTTTGATCGAGTTGAAGCCCCCAAACGACCAGTCCAGCCAAAACAACCACCACCAATGCACCTGGAATGATTGTTTTTTGTTTTTTTATAAAAACGATTATTAAAATAGCGATTAAGCCAATAGCCAACGTATAAAAATTGGTAGATTCAATCTCAGTAAAGGCACTATTTAAGACTATATCAATTCGATTGGATCGTGGAATATCAATCCCCAACAAATGTTTGAGCTGACTTGCACCAATAATCAATGCTGCCGCTGATGTAAACCCGCTAATAACTGGCTGGGATAAAAAATTGACCATAAAACCCAATCGAAAAACACCCATTAAAGTCTGGATAATTCCAACCAAAAAAGCCAAAACAACGGCTAATTGAATATACTCGGCTGTTCCTTGCTTTGCCAATGTTCCAACACCTGCTGCTACTAATAAGGATATCATGGCTACTGGACCAACTGCCAACTGACGAGAAGTCCCTAAAATAGCATAAATAATTAATGGAACGATAGAAGCATACAAGCCATAAATTGGTGGTAATCCAGCTAACATCGCATATGCCATACCTTGCGGAATTAGCATCACACCTACCGTCAGACCAGCCGATACATCACCTTTCAACAAAGTTCTGTTGTAGTTGGGCAACCAGTCTAAGATGGGTAGGTATTTTTTCATAAAAACTATTCTTCTATTTCTGGATTCATCCGAGAAGGTTTGATAATAGATAAATTATCTAATAAAATATTCGTTGATTGACCAGGTAATAACTTTCTACTTGAAGGTTCAAATACTATAAAATCATAATCTGATCTAGGTTTAAAGGAAATACTGTGTCGCTTCCAAACTAAATGATCGATTAGATGAGTTTCGTGAAGTAATTCTTCCAATTCACAACCATCATTTGATCCCCATATGCGTAGCGTTGTTGGTATATTATCTTGGTTTATTTCTTCATTGTGCTTCTCTATAATTTCCTTTTCTTCATTTACGTCTAAAACCTCGCCTTCCTCCTCTACATCTAAATAGTGAATATATTTTTGGGCAAATGCCGTATAAAAGATAAAGAAATACTGAAAATCTGCCTTAATAGGTTGACTTAATTGTTGAGAAAGCAGCCCGTTTTCCTCTCCTCCTTTAGCTCCTAATCCTACATAAATATCACCTTCTTGAGCGGTCAAACAGGAATTATGGTAGCGACTAACTCGTCCATCTAGTATATAAATTCTGTTTGGATTGACACAATTTTCCCAGAAAGCAGGATTAATAACTTGCGTAGCCATATATCCTGAGTATAAATCAATTGTTGATAAATATTCATCCCATTCAAAAGATGGATTTAAAAAAACTATATCCTTTTGTGCCTTTCTATTGGTATAAGTTCCATCTGGAGTTTTATGCAAATAGATACAGCCACTACAGATAATTATATAAAAGAAAAATGTGATATACCAGGTTAGTCTCATACTCAATTTCAGTTTTCAAGTTGTTAGTTTTTGAAAATCACTCCAAAAGAGTTGTTCAAAACCAGTTTTATTTATTAAAGTATTATTTGCAATAGCCTTACCTAAAATACTGACCTTGATACCTTTATATTTATTTAATGAACCTATGAGTAAAGTACTTAATACTGGCCATACTTTAAGGACAACAGCTTGAGAAAAGCCATATCTATTTTGAGGTGTAATAATCATAGATGGCTGAAATATACTCAATCGCTCAAATTGGAGTTGTCTCAATTCATCTACTAATTCCCCTTTAGTTCTGAGAAAGAAATTACGAGAACTGCTATCAATTCCAACTGAAGAAAGCAATTGAAAATGTTGAACACCTGCTTTTTTACAAACAATAGCAAAATCCAAAACTGCTTGTTTATCAATTTTTATAAAATCTTCTTTGCTGGTTTTGGAAGGTTCGCCTACACCAAGGGTACAAATTGCAGTGTTTACATTATTGAAGTTATAGGTTGATGGATCAAAAATATTGATGATTTGTTGTTCGATAAAGGGTTGATCTAGACCTTCAACTTTTCTCCTACCAAACAACAGCAGCCGATCAATATTCTCAAATGTCAATAACTGATTCAGAGTTGCGGACCCCACAGCACCTGTTGCACCTAAAAAAGCGATAGATAAATTCGACTTTTGCATGAGTTACAATTTTTCTATTCCTGTTTTTTGATATTGCTCTATACTTCCAGCTTCATATTTGGTATCTATATGAAACCAAATAGTACGAGAAATTCTAAATACCCACACAAAAAAGATCGCTGATAATACCAAAAGCAATACAAATGCTTGATTAACAGACCAACCAGCTAAATATACTAAACCTAAAGCCGTCAGTACCGTAAACCAACCCCAAATGGCATAGGAAATAAACATTGCTCCATAATAAAAACCTGGTTCTGGCATATACACTTGCCCACATTTTGGGCAGTGATGTGGCATGGTTAGTGGCTTTTGAAAAGAAAAAGTTCCCGTTTCAAATAGATCACCTTCTCTACATCTGGGGCATTTCATTGCAAAAATACTAGATAAAAGACTTCTCTTTTTGGTCGTTGTTTCCATAATTTTACCTTATCAGGTTTTT
>JAHDFQ010000220.1:1349-6425 GCA_020628085.1 Saprospiraceae bacterium | reverse complement strand
CTTAGTGCTTTGAACCAATCACCAACTCATAGGTTCTATTATTAAACACCCCCGAAATAAACCCCAATAAAACCCCCTTAATGCGATGTGCTTCTTAGTGAGTACCTCGCATTTTTAGTATAAAATTATTGCATCAGTTCTTTAATTAAGAACACATATACCGCAAAGTGATCGCTGTACCCACCACGAAAATCATTTCCAACAAAGGTTCGTAACGGATAACCTTTATATTGACCCGTTTTTTGAACCAAATAGGGCTCATTGTGAATATTGGCTTTATAGAACTGATAACCGCCTACTTTTGGATCAACTAAAGCTTTGGTAATAATAATTTGATCGAATAAACTCCACGCATCTCGATAGGCTAGCGTTCCTATGCCTTTACGGAAATAATTCTCCCAAGGATTAAAGAAACCACCCTTTTTAACGGATCGTTTGTCTCGTTGCGCTTGTAAATGTTTTTTGACACTCGGACTCGTTGGGTCATCGTTCAAATCACCCATAATCATCACTTTCGCATCTGGATTGATCGCCATTAATGAATCCGTAACTGCTTTACAAATATCTGCCCCAAAGTTTCTATATTTTGAAGTTGCTTTCTCTCCACCACGCCTAGAAGACCAGTGATTGACCATAATGTGAAGTGGTTCTTCATCATAAATACCAGAGACCAAGAGGATATCCCGTGTAAATTTTCGTTCTCCATCTTTGTCGTAAATTTCTAAAGGAATGGCTTTACTGCTGGTTACTTTAAAATATTTGGGTTGATATAATAAAGCTACGTCAATGCCACGCTTATCAGGTGAATCATAATGGACAATTTGATAGTTTCGCTTTTTGAGGGCATCCGTCTGCACAAAATCTTCTAATACTTTTCTATTCTCTATTTCGGCAACACCCAAAATAGCAACACCATCGGGTGATAGTTCCGTTCCTAATTCGGAAACGACCTTACTCAATTGTCCGAGTTTTTGATTGTATCGTTCTTCTGTCCACTGCTTACCTCCTTCGGGTAAAAATTCCTCATCATTAATCAACGTATCGTTAACGGTATCAAATAAATTTTCAAGATTATAGAAACCAATACAGCCTACTTTATACTGCTTTTCTTGTGCTTGAGAAAAGTTATAAATAAGTGTAAAACATAGGAAAACTATAAATTTATTCATTGTTGGATATTGTTTTTATACCTAATAAATGGCGTAATGACCAATTTCGTAACGAAAATATGTCATCCAATTGATATATTCATTGAATGTCTAAGTTAAATTTTAGTAAAACTTTAAATATTGTGTTATCAAACGTGTGGAAAATGTTAATTTTACATGCCAGTAAAATATATGATGCCTCTGTCCATAAATCATATGAGTATCGTTAATAGAAAAAATAAGCTTTTAGATTTTATAGCAAATTGAGGATTCAAACTTTATGATAAGTGAACCGGGTGAAAATATAGAATACCACAAACTGATTGAGCAAATTGGAAACTCATATCAATCGGCAAGAGGCAGGGTAGTGACTGCTGTGAATACTGAAATGCTAAATGCTTATTGGGAAATAGGAAAGCATATTATTGATTTCGAGCAGGAAGGAAAACTAAAGGCAACTTACGGAAAATCACTTTTGGTTAATTTATCAAAAGATTTGACGCTTCGTTATGGAAGAGGGTTTAGCAGAAGCAATCTGCAATATATGAGATTGTTATATCAATATTACCCAATTTGCCAGACATTGTCTGGCAAATTATCTTGGTCTCATTATGTTGAATTAGTTTCTATTGATGATGATTTGGCAAGAGCGTTTTATGAGCAGCAAGCCATTACTGATGATTGGACTATTCGTGAACTAAAAAGACAAGTTAAAACTGGACTTTTTCACAGATTGGCAATCGGAAAAGATAAAGAGAAGGTACTAGAACTAGCAAAAAAGGGGCAAGTTGCACATTCGGAAGAAGACTTTATCAAAAACCCCCATGTTTTTGAATTCATGAATTTCCCCGAGAATTATGAATATAATGAAACCGATATAGAAAAAGGAATAATAAACAATTTACAAAAATTTCTACTAGAGTTAGGAAAAGGTTTTGCATTCGTTGATAGACAGCAGAGGTTAACTCTAAATAATAGGCATTATTTTGTGGACTTAGTATTTTATCACATAAAGTTAAAATGTTATGTCTTAATAGATATAAAGATAGGTAAGGTTGAGTACGAGCATATTGGTCAAATGAAATTGTATCTTGGGTATTTCACAAAAGAGATAAATGAAGAAGCAGATAATGAGCCAATTGGTTTAATTTTGTCAGAAGGAAAAGACGATGTGATGGTGGAATATGCAATGCTCAATGACCATTCAAAATTAGTTGTTTCAAAGTATCAATTATATTTACCAGATATAGAGCAACTAAAAGACAAAGTGAAAGAAATAATAGAAAAATAAAAATTGATAGGGTATGAAAAAAATCTTACAAAGAGACTCAATCTTACTATTGTGTTTACTATTCTGTGGAACACTTTTCTCACAAACAGACGAAGAAATTGAACAACAAATTAATGCTGCTTTTGCGCAAGATTCGACAGAAGAAGTAGTTGTTCCTGTTATTCCAGTCATTACATTGAATGGTGCAGAATCAGACAATTATCAAGATGAAGGGGTATTTGGATTGCTGACTGCTTCCAGAGATATTTTCGTTCGAATCACCGATTTTAATCTTTCGGCAGCTCGTTTCCGACAAAGAGGATACGATTCTGAAAATACCATGATTTACTATAATGGTGTACCCATGAATGACCTTGAAAGTGGTTGGGCAGGTTGGAGTGGATGGAGTGGTCTGAATGACATGACCCGCGCACAGGAAATTCATCCAAACCTCGAAGCTGCGGGCTTTAGTTTTGGTGCTGTTGGTGGAGCGATCAATATTGATACGAGAGCATCGTCTCAACGAAAACAAACACGCCTGACGATGACACGAAGTAATAATGGTAATTACAACAATCGTTTGATGGTATCTCACGCAACGGGTATGCAAGAAAACGGTTGGGCTTTTGCAGCTTCGATGTCTCGACGCTGGGCAGAAGAAGCCTATATTCCAGGAACTTTCTTTGAAGGATATTCTTACTTTTTATCTGTTGATCGTCAAGTAACCGAAAAGGATTTGCTGAACGTTCAAATTTTGGGTGCACCCAATACTAGAGGAAAAGCAGGAGCTTCGGTTCAAGAAATGTATGATTTGGCTGGCACGAACTATTATAACTCTTATTGGGGTTTTCAAAATGGTGAAAAACGAAATTCTCGTGTTGCTCGCCGAAATCAACCCATTATGATGTTACGTTGGGATCACGAGTTTAATGATAAAGTTACTCTGACGACAGCAGCTAATTATCAGACAGGTCGAAACGGAAGTACCGCTTTAGATTGGTATAGAGCACCCGATCCGAGACCTGATTATTATAGAAATTTACCTTCTTTCTTAGAAGAATCTCGTGTAGATGAACGACTTCGATTGGAGTCTATTTATTCTAATAATATTGATAGTCGGCAAATTGATTGGGATGGTTTTTATGAAGCCAATCGAGCAAATATTGAAACCATCAACAACGTAAATGGAGTAGAAGGGAACAGCGTAACGGGTTTACGTTCGCGCTATATGGTATTAGATCGTCGATATGATAGTGATAAATTAAATGTGAATACCAACTTAACGGCTATCTTAAATGATAATTTAACGTTCACAGGTGGGTTGACCTATCAACATTTTACAGGACATAATTTCCAAACGATTGAAGACTTGTTGGGCGGTGATTTTTCGGTTGATATTGATGAATTTGCGTTAAGAGATTTTGATATTTCAGAAAGCGATGATTTAGCACAGAATGATTTGAATAACCCGAATCGGATTGTTCGAGAAGGTGATGTTGTTGGATATAATTATGATTCCAATGTCAGAAAAGGGTTAGCTTGGGCGCAGGGACAATACTCTAAAGGTGGATTGGGCTTATTTGGAGCAGTCGAATTGTCTACGACGTCTTTCTGGCGAACGGGTTTATTCCAAAATGGTCGGTTTCCTGATAATTCTTTCGGTGATTCCGAAAAACAAAACTTTTTCAATTATGGTTTAAAAGGTGGTGTGAGTTACGGAATCGATGGTCGAAATTATATATATGCTAATGGTGCTTATCAAACAAGAGCACCATTCTTTAGAGACGCTTTTGTTTCTGCCCGTACTCGAAATCAAGTTGTTCCAAATTTAACTAGCGAAGAAATTATTTCAGGAGAAATAGCGTACGTATTGCGCTCTCCAGGTGCGAAAGTGAAAATTGGAGCCTATTATACACAGTTTAATAATCAGATAGAACAACGTAGTTTTTATCACGATGTGTTCCGAACGTTCGTCAATTATACCATGACTGGTGTAGCCAAACAACATACGGGGGCAGAAGCAGCGTTTGAAGTTAAAGTACCTTTCATTTCGGGTTTAAATGTACAAGGAGCAGCTTCTTTAGGGCAATTTATTTACAATGAACGCCCTTCTGCTGTTATTTCATTGGACAACAGCGCAGAATTGGTAGCAGAAGACAAAACGGTTTATATAAAGAATTTCTACGTACCAAGTCGTCCACAAAATACAGGAACACTAGGTTTAGAGTATCGAACGTCCAATTATATGACCTTTAATGTAAATGTAAATTATTTTGATGGTATTTGGATGGACTTTAATCCTGATCGACGAACAATTGATGGTGTGCAAGACGTTAGTGTGTTTAGCGAAACCGTACCAGAAAATAGCGAACTCTGGGATGAGATTTTAGATCAAGAACAAGCAGATGATGCCTTTACTGTAAACGTTTCTATTCGTAAATCATTCAAGTTATCCAATAAATTATTTATGAATTTGAATTTTAACGTAAATAATATCCTAAATAACACGAACTTTATCACAAACGGTTTTGAACAGTTAAGATTTGATTATGCAACAAAAGATGTAGATCGTTTTCCAACACGTTATTATTATGGTAGAGGAATTACGTATTTCTTAAACGCTTCATTTAGTTTTAGATAATTTTTACGTTGATTTAA
>JAHDFQ010000220.1:0-1249 GCA_020628085.1 Saprospiraceae bacterium | reverse complement strand
AAAATAAATTTAGATTGTACAAATAGAATTGAAAATCAATAAATATGAAAAATATAAAATTGCTTCCTTTATTATTATTGCTCTGCGTAACCGCATTTCAATCCTGTGTTAAAAACGAATTTGATGAGCCGCCAGCACAGCCGCCTTCAAGTTTGGTAGCAACCACTACTTTAGCAGAATTAAAAGCATCTATTCTAGATCAGTTTGAAACCATCGAAACGGATGTAATTATCGAAGGTGTTGTAGTTTCGAGTGATGCAGCAGGTAATATTTATAAAGAATTGTACATTCAGGACGGAACAGGAGGTGCTGTTTTGGCTTTGGATGTAAACGAATTGAATGCTTTTTTTGAAGTTGGGCAAACTATTTTTGTTAAATTGAATGGATTAGTGGTTGAGGATGATGACGGAATGTTGTCTATTGGATCAGGAATTATTCAAAGTGGTAATTTCCCACAATTGGCACGTATGCCTCAAGAAATTGCGGAAGAAGTAATCGAAAAAGGGGTAAAACAAGAAACGGTTGAACCTACCGTAATTACATTAGAACAAATTAATGATGATTTGACAGGAACATTGATTCAACTAACAGATGTACAATTCACCAATGGTTTTGCAGGTGTACCTTACGCTACGGAAGGACTTTCGGTAAACACCTTCATTGAAAATTGTAGTGGCTCTAGCATTATTGTAAGAAATAGTGGTTTTTCTAGTTTCTATACGGAGTTAACTCCATTAGGAAAAGGAACGTTGACAGCAGTATTATCCAAGTTCGCAGGTGATTATCAGTTATTTATTCGTGACCAAAACGATGTAAATATGGAAGGTCCTCGATGTGGGGATACAGGAACGGGCAATACGGATATAGAAGCCAATACCACCATCAGCGAATTGAGCGATTTACATACTATTGGGAGTTTCGAAAACATCACGGATGATTTAGTAATTGAAGGAACAGTAACTTCTAGCGATCAGTCAGGCAATTTCTTTAAAAAGATATTCTTAGAGGATGAAACTGGCGGTGTACAAATCATCGCTAATAAGTTTGATTTATACTTTGATTATCCTGTTGGTTCTACGGTTTATGTAAAAATGAATGGATTAACATTAGGTGATGACAATGGTGCATTGGCTATTGGTGGTGGAGTAGAAGACAATAATGGATCAGATCGTTTGGCACGTATTGAAGAATTTCAAGTTGGACAATATTTAGTTCGTGGAACATCAGGAAACGCTAATCCAACCACACT
>JAHDFQ010000219.1 GCA_020628085.1 Saprospiraceae bacterium | reverse complement strand
ACAGCAAATGGAATTGGTGTATCTAAACTTGCTACTCGAATGACTGGTCCGTCTAAGTGTTCAAATAGATTTTCGGAAATATACGCCGATAAATCACCTCCAATGCCACCTGTTCGGGTGTCTTCATGTAGGATAATCACTTTATTCGTCTTTCCAACGGTTGCAGCAATGGCATCATAATCTAAAGGAAGTAGGGTTCTTAAATCTAAAATATCGGCATCTATGCCCATTTCTTCGGTCACCTTTTTCGCCCAGTGGACGCCCATTCCATACGTTATGATAGATAGTTCATTTCCTGTTTGGGCGATCGCCGCTTTTCCTATTTCTACCGTATAGTACTCATCTGGAATATCGTCATTAATACTTCGATACAAACCTTTATGCTCAAAATAAATAATTGGGTTGGGGTCTTCTAAAGAAGCTAATAGCAATCCTTTTGCATCATAGGGATTAGATGGATAGACTACTTTCAAGCCTGGTGTGTGTACGAACCATGCTTCGTTACTTTGAGAGTGGAACGGTCCTGCTCCTACTCCTCCGCCTGTTGGCATACGCACGACTACATCGGCATTTTGCCCCCAACGGTAATGTAATTTTGCGAGATTATTAATAATTTGATTGAAACCACAGGTCACAAAATCTGCAAACTGCATTTCAACCATCGCCTTATGATTTTTGATACTCAATCCTAGTCCAATACCAATGATGGCACTTTCACATAAAGGTGTATTTCGGACACGTTCTTTTCCAAATTGGTCAGTAAAACCATCAGTAATTTTGAATACACCACCATAATCAGCGATGTCTTGCCCCATTAAGACGAGATTATCGTGCTTTTCCATCGCTAAACGCAGTCCGTCAGAAATGGCATCTACAAAACGTTTATTGGTTTCCGATCCGTTATTTGGGTGCTGCACTACTTGCGTGTAAGGTGCATATACATCCGTCATCTCTCGTTCAAGATTGACTTCTATGGTCGGTTGGTTATTAGCAATTTCTAAAGCATTATTTATTTCTGCTTTATTTGCTGCTCGGAGGCTTTCGATTTTTGCTTCCGTAAGAATACCTTCTTCCAATAAATATTGCTCAAAGTTTTTAACGGGATCTTTTGCTGCCCATTCGTCCATCAAATCTTTAGGAACATATTTTGTTCCTGATGCTTCTTCGTGTCCTCGCATTCGGAAAGTCTTACATTCAATCAAAACAGGTTCTGGTTTTTTACGGAGTTCAGCAGCTATTTTTTTGATCGTACTATACACTTCCAAAATGTTATTTCCATCTAAAACAATAGATCGCATTCCGTAGCCTTTACCTTTATCAGCAATATCTTCACACATGAATTGCTCCGATGTAGGCGTAGATAATCCATAGCCATTATTTTCAACTACAAAGATGACGGGTAATTGCCAAACAGCAGCCGTATTGAGTGCTTCATGAAATTCCCCCTGACTCGTTCCACCTTCACCTGAAAAAGCTAGCGAAACTCGATTTTCTTTTTTGAGTTTATGTGCCAATGCAACACCACTTGCCAAGGATAACTGTGGCCCTAAATGAGAAATCATACCCACTACATGATAGTCGGGTGCGCCAAAGTGGAAAGAACGATCTCGTCCTTTTGTAAAACCTAGTGCCTTGCCTTGCCATTGACAAAACAGTCGTTCTAAAGGAATTTGACGAGTCGTAAATACTCCTAAATTTCGGTGCATAGGAAAGATAAACTCATCTTCCATCAGCGCTGCTGCACAGCCGACGGCAATAGCTTCTTGACCGATTCCAGCGAACCATTTACTGATTTTTCCTTGTCGGAGAAGAATCAACATTTTTTCCTCGATCATTCTTGGTCGAAGAAGTGATTCGTATAAATACAGGAGTTGTTTCTTAGAAATTTTGCCTTTTTTGTAGGCTATTGTAGAATTTACAGTTGTTGTCATGATTTTCTTATCGTATTCGTGTGCTCACGTGTTCATGTGTTCGTGTTAATATTATTTGGCTCGAATTTTAGCACGTTAACACCTGAACACCTACGCACGTTATTATTGAGCTTGTTGGTAATATTGTTGTGATTTTTGTGGGTCTATATTTTTGTATAAATCTCCTAAAGAGCGATTAATATAAGTTTTATTTTTAGGGTCATCAGTCGTACGTAACGCTTCTTCCATACTTCGAATCGCATTTTGAGCATCGTTTAAATTGGCGTAAGCCAAGCCCATGAAATATAAATATTTGCCTTTATCAGCCCCCAACTCTTTCGCTTTTTTAAAGGCTTCGAGTGCTTGCGGATGTTGATTTTGGCTACCATAATATTTTCCTGCTTCTTCATACGTAAAAGCGAGGTTTTCGTTGAGGTCAATTTTATTTGGTGCAATTTGTCCAACTTGTTTGAGTTGTGCTATAGCTTTATCAAATTGGCGGCTATCTCGATATGAAATCGCTAAGTTTTGAATTGCATCTACATAATCAGGATCAAGGCGCAAAGCCTGTTCGTAATTTTTGATAGATTCTGGATATTTTTTCAAATAGTTATACGCATTTCCTAAAAGTAAATACGCGTTTTTATAATTCGGATGAATCTCTATTGCTTTTTGTAAATGCGGAACAGCCTGACCAATCATTTTCAATTTGGTTGCTTCATCTGATTGTTTGAGGGCTTGAGTAATCAATTCACCACCTACCGAGTTTTGTAATTTCGCACTTTCTGTAGATACTTCTACATCAGTCAAAAATAGCGTATAATTATCTTTCCAAACGGGATTTCTGGTTATTGTTTTTATGCTAAATACTAGGACTAAAACGACCCCAACTCCAAACATGGGAACTAACTTTTTAAAATCAGTTAACGGGTTTTGCTTTGCTACATATTGTGCCAAACGATACAGTAAAACAGCAACTAAGAGACAGAATCCAACAGACGGCATAAACATTAAACGCTCTGCCATGTTCGTACCGATAGAAAATAATAAATTGGATACTATAAATAGCGTTCCTAAATAATATAAAATCGCAAAACTAACAATGTCTCTTTTCAGTAATCGAATGAGTGCATAAATCAATAATCCAATATGTAATATAAAACTGAATAATGCCGCAGGGCTACTCATATTTATAATTCCAATATGTCGAGGATAATAATCGTGTGTTAGTGGATGCGGGAAAATTTGAAGTTGAATATATTTTAATAAAGTATAAAAAATCGTCCCAAAACGTTCAGAAGCAGAAAAATGTACGTATTGATTGCCTTCAATTTTCACAAAGGGGTTATTCATTAATTCAATCGTTGGTTCGCCTAGTCCACCTCCAATAATAGATGCTCGAATCGCAATAAAAATAACTGCGCCTAGCACTAGAGGTGCTGTACGAATGGCAATTTCTTTGAAACCTGCTTTGGTAAAACACCAAAACATCAAGGGAATAACGCCTAAAAAGGTAATGGCATTTTCTTTAGAGAATAATGTTATAAAAAATATGATTGCTGCAATAATATTATAAGATGGCTTTTTGTCTTGCCAAGAGCGCAAGCTAAAATAAGCAGTTGCCAATGCCCCTAATAATGCTATGATTTCATCTCGTCCTTTGATATTTGCTACGACTTCCGTATGTAGTGGATGCGCTGCAAACAGCAAGGTGGTCATAAAAGCGATGAAATAAGTATACATCTTTTTATCCTTCGCATTCAACATGCGTAACAATAGAAAATAGAGCAAGACACAGGTCAAACCATACCAAAAGATATTCATAAAATGCCCCAATTTGGTACTCTCACCAAACAACTCAATCCCAACTGCAAACATAATCAGCGTCAATGGACGATAACGACCTCCCGCTACTAAGGCTTCTTTACCTTCTACTTTAAAAAACCCTCGGAAGGTATCATACTTTAAAATTTCAGGGATTCCCTCGATACCCTGCATCGTGAATTCATTATCGTAAATAACGATGGCATCATCTTGAGTATAATCGTGTCCAATAGTATTAGCGTACAAACAAAAACAAAATAGAAAAATCAGAGCTGCTTGCAATTTACCATTGGTAAACCAAGTAGGCATTTTAGACGCTACGTTCGTTGTAGGAGCAGGTCTTTTTTGATCTTTCTTTTTATTCTTCTTCGCCATTTTTTTCTTTTGACAGCTTGTTGAAGGTAATTATACATTTAAAAATTACAGCCTAAAGGCTATTCTACACTGTTTCCAAAATGTCGCCAACCTTGCGCTTTAATTGGATGAATATTGCCGCCCTTTGTATGTAATTTGATGCCGTCTTTGGCTGGAACAATTTCTCCCATGATATAAATATCTGGTAAGAATTTAATTCGATCTACATCTTCTGGTTTGATGGTGAATAACAGTTCGTAATCCTCGCCACCACTTAATGCACAGGTAATCGGATCGAGTCCAAAATCAATCGCTTGCCATTCCGCATCGGGATGAATAGGAACGCCACTTTCTTCTACAAATGCGCCTACATTTGATTCTTTACAAATATGGAAAATCTCGGAAGCCAATCCGTCTGAAATATCAATCATAGATGTTGGCACTAAACCCGTTTGATGAAACACATTAATCAAATCTTTTCGTGCTTCGGGTTTAAGTTGTCGTTCAATCAAATAAGGTTTGTTTTCCAAATCTGGTTGTACACCTGGATTTTCCAAATAAATCCGTCGTTCTCGCTCCAATATTTGCAAACCTAAATACGCAGCACCGAGGTTTCCTGTTACACACATCACATCACCTACTTTTGCACCGTTTCGATAAGCTAGTTGTTCTTTTTTAGCTTGACCGATAGCGGTAATGGATATATATAATCCTTTTGGAGAAGAGGTCGTGTCGCCACCTATCAAATCTACGCCGTATCGTTCACAAGCGAGTTTGATACCTGCATATAATTCTTCTAAAGATTCTACGGAAAAACGATTGGATAAGGCAAGTGAAACCGTTATCTGTTTCGGAATGGCGTTCATCGCATAAATATCCGATAAATTGACTACAATAGATTTATAACCTAGATGTTTTAGCGGACTATACATCAAATCAAAATGGATACCTTCTACAAGCATATCGGTTGAAATGACCGTCTGTAAATTACCGTTATCAATGACAGCAGCATCGTCTCCTACGCCTTTAATGGAGGAGTTGTTGAGGAGTGGAAATTGTTGGGTTAAATGTTCGATTAGTCCAAATTCTCCGAGTTCGTTAACGTCTGTACGTTTGGTGTTTTGTTCTGCCAATGGTTTATATTTAATTATTATATTAATATCATTAGCTAAGTACAATTAGTCTTATTATTTATAAAAGCTTGGTTGTTCTATTATACTCTTGGCATCGCCTCAAGCCGGCTGGGCTTTTCATTTTTTGCATTGCCAAAAAAACGAAACAAAAAACGCTAGAATCTATAAACTCCCTCCGGTCAAACAGTATAGCTTCGACCTCACCGCCTCCATTAAGCGACATACTCTAACTTCATGTAACTATGCTATAATCTTTAATAAAATAGTTACCATCTATTCGGTAGCTATAATTAAGTACAAAGATAACACCCTTGGCATCAAACCATAAAAAAACCGAAGGCTAATTTCTTAACCTTCGGTTTTACTGTATTTAATGTATGTGGTTTTATTATTTTTTTACTGGTTTATGTCCTCTTTCGAGTAATTTCAACAGATATTCTCCATAACCACTTTTGATGTATTTTTGACCGAGTGCTTCTAGTTGGGTGTCATTGATGAAACCCATTTCATAGGCTGTTTCTTCGATACAACCAATTTTGAGCCCTTGACGTTCTTCGATGACTTGGATAAATTGTCCTGCTTGGATCAATGATTGATGTGTTCCTGTATCTAGCCACGCTACTCCACGACCTAACACGCCAACTTTTAGTTTACCTTCTTTGAGATAGTGTTTGTTGACATCCGTAATTTCATATTCACCACGAGGGCTAGGTTTGAGATTTTTTGCGATTTCTACAACTGAATTATCATAAAAATAAACACCAGGCACCGCATAATTTGATTTTGGTTTAGCTGGTTTTTCTTCAATGGACTTTGCTTTGAAGTTTTCATCAAATTCTACAACACCATATCGTTCTGGGTCAGCTACTTGATATGCAAATACAACACCTCCTTCTGGATTGGCACTTTGCTGTAATAGTTCTTTGACACCTTGACCATAAAAGATATTATCTCCCAAGATCAATGCACAACTATCGCCTCCTATAAAGTCCTCGCCTAAAACGAATGCTTGTGCGAGACCATTTGGAACGTGTTGTTCTTTATAAGAAATATTACAGCCGATTTCAGAACCGTCACCGAGTAATTTCCAAAAATTTGGTAAATCCTGAGGCGTAGATATAATTAGAATATCACGAATACCTGCCATCATCAAGGTGGATAACGGATAATAAATCATAGGTTTATCATATACAGGCATCATCTGTTTACTCGCAGCGAGGGTAAGTGGATACAGTCGAGTTCCTAAACCACCGGCTAATATTATTCCTTTCATGTCGTTATTTTTTTCTAGACTTAGATTATAATTTTATATCATACAAAAGCCACTCCAATTATAT